>NZ_JBHXTQ010000014.1:0-60005 GCF_042677305.1 Kitasatospora sp. NPDC127121
AGCTTATTATCTCTTCCCTCGCGGGGGGGGTCTCTTTGTTCTTGTGCAGCTCCTCCGTGCCCCCTTCCCCTGGGCGGTTCTCCGCGGCGGCGGCCCCCCCCCCCGCCCCCCCCCCCGCGACTCGCGGGACCGCAGCGCCAACTCCCCAGCGACCAGTCCGATGGACTGCGGTCTACAGGAGGGGAGCTGGTTCTCGTCCGACTGCTCGGGAACGTCCTCGGTGCGGGCCTGGACGCGGGCGTCGTCGTGAGCGTCGTCGGTGCGGTCACCCATAACCGGGTTATGGCCCAGTGACACCAGAGCGGGCCTCAACCACCAAGAAGGAGGTGTCGGGTTCGTGGGGCTCGTACGGCTCGAAGTCGGGGCGGTCGATGAGCTCAGCGACTGAGAAGGGGTGCCGGTGGTCGGTGAGGAGCCGGTGGACGAACTCGGCGGTGGAACCGTCGAACCGCGCCCAGCTCTCGCCGTCCTCGTTGCGGGCGATGACCGGCCACCGGTTCGGGTCTGCGTCCTCCGTCAGCCAGTAGAACTGGTCGGCCTGGACGGAGCCGGCCCACTGCAGGAGCCCGCCCGGGGCCGGGTGGAGCTGGTGAGGCCGGTAGAGGTCGGCGATACCGGGGTCGGCGGCGGCGAGTTCGGCAAGGTGGAGGGCGTGCTCGACGAGGCACAGGAACTGCGGGAACGGGTCGTCGCGGCCGGGCGGGGGGCCGGGCAGGGAGAGGTCGAGGAAACCTGCGAACGTGCCAGGGCCGAAGTGCTCCGCCAGGTGCCGGTAGTCGGGGGGCAGGGCGGTACCGAGCCTGGCCTCGGCCGACGACCAGTCGACGGGCCACTGCCGCGACTGCGGCCGGCCCGTCGCGGCGGCGAGCCGCCGAACCCAGCGGTCACCCGGTACGTCGACCTCTTCCTCCCCGTCCTCGGCGAGCAGGCAGGCCGTCGCCGGGTCGGCCCGGCGGGCCGTCACCGCGACCAGGTGCGGCGCGCCGCCGTCGTTGTCCCGGACGATCCCGCAGCCGATCCAGCGCTCGCCCACCGCCCACCCGCACAGCTCGACCAGGCGCCCGGCGAACGGGGCTACCAGCGGCAGCCCGCTGTCGCCGTCGAGCGTCGGGTCGACGAAACCGCCGGTCGCGAGGTTGCGCGACGACCCCCAACGCGGGCGCAGCGCCTCAACGAGGCGGCGGTGGGCGGTGGTGAGGTCGCCGTCGGCCGGCAGGCAGGCGATGTCCGGGGCCGGGCGGGTCAGCAGGGCGTCGATGCGGTGCAGGTGGTCGGTGGTGTCATTCATGGTGTCAGTCAACCGTGGGCCGCTGACAGGGGTTTCGGTAGTTCTCGCCGCTGGCGATCACAGGTCGACGGTCAGCCGGCGGATCGCCTCGGCGTAGATGCGGACCAGCTTGCTCAGGTCGCTGTTCTCTCGTCGTCGCCCGGGCGCGGTCCTTCGCGGGCGTGGACGAGCGGTGTCATGCGGCTGGCGGAGGTCGAGAGCCTCGAATGGCCTACCCGGTCGACCAATTCCTGAAGCCCGCGAACTATTCAGTATTCTACCATAGTTCGATGGAAAGTCATATTCATTGGGGATATGGAAAATTGGCAACTCGTTCGCTATGTTGGCGCCATGACTGCTAGCGCTGAATTAATTGCCGAATCCGGCGAATTGCGCCTGTGGACCGAACGGGTCGGCAACTCGAACGATCCGGCGGTCCTCCTGGTGATGGGGACCGCCGCCCCCGGCATCGGATGGCCGGACGAGCTGGTGGATGTGCTGGCCGCCAGCGGTCGCCAGGTCATCCGCTACGACCACCGGGACACCGGCCGCTCCACCTGCCTGGACTTCGCAACCCACCCCTACACGCTGGCGGACATGGCCGCCGATGCGACGGCCGTGCTCGACGGCCACGGAGTAGCCGCCGCGCACATCGTCGGGGCGTCCCTGGGCGGAGCGATCGGCCAATGGCTGGCCGTTCACCGCCCTGAACGCGTACTGACTCTGACCGCGATGATGACCGGCCCGATGGGCCACAGTGCGGGCCCGGCCTGGGCGCGCGCCATGGCCGGCCAGGCGCCCGACCCCAGCGACCTGCCACCACCCACGGCGCGCCTCCTGACGCACTTCGCACAACGCGCCGCACTCCCGCAGGGGACTCGCGCCGAGTACGTCACGGCGAACCTGGAGACGTGGCGAGTGCTCAACGGCGACATCCTTCCCTTCGACGAGCCTGCCGCTCGCCGCTTCGTGGAAGCCTCCTTCGACCGGACCGGCAACCACAGTGCGGCCCTCAACCACGATCTGGCTGGACGCCACATGACCGAAGACCGCCTTGCTCCGCTGTCCTCGATCAAGGCCCCGACACTGGTCATGCACGGCACGGAAGATCCCCTGCGCCCGCTACCGCATGGCCGTGCCCTCGCCGATGAAATCCCTCACTCCCGATTCCAGCCGATTCCCGGCATGGGGCACACACTGTTCTCCCCCGGACTTCCCCAGCAGATCGGCGAAATCATTCGCGAGCACACCGCGTAGAGAGCGGAACATCGACGTGGCGCTGGACCTCGCGGGCCTCGGCCAGGTGCCCGACGACCTGACCGGTGCCCAGGTCAACCGCATCGCCAACGACCTCGCACAGGCCGGCGACGTCGTGGCCACCACCGTCGCCGAGTTCTTCTCCCGCGGCGTGGTCCACGTCCAGCGGGTACTGCACCGCTTCCCCTCATCAGCGGCTGACCCCCGGCCGAGCCACCCGCGCCCACCGCCCCGGGGCGACACCTCCGTCCGTAAGCACCCCGTCCCCAGCGGCACCAACGGCTCGGCCGAGGTTCGGGAGGTGGGTGGAGCTGCCGTCCTCGGGGATGTCGGGCAGGCGGCCGTTGCGTGCGTGCCAGGCGAAGGACACGGGGCGGGGGCGGTCAGTCGGCGATGGCTCGCCAGGCGGTGCCGTGCCCGTCGGAGTGGACTCGGCCGAACACCACGTCCGCGAAATGGACGCCGAAGCCGGTCGTGTCCGGTCGGGCCAACTCGGCGGCCAGGCGCCGGCGTTCCTGTGCGGCCTGGTCGGGGTCGGGGTCGGCGGCGGCCGACGGGATCGAACCCGGCGTCCCGGCAGGCGGCCGTGACCAGGTCGACCAGCGGCGGGTTGTTCCGGCGGGCCGGCAGGGCGACCACGAGTTCCTCCCGCCACACCGGGATCAGCCGCACGCCTTGCTGCGCCGCCACCTCCCCGCGCACGAAGGCCGCGTCCCACTCCCGGTCGGCGACCCGCCGCAGTCGCTCCTCCGGCGCCGCCGAGGCCAACTCCGCCCAGGTGCCGGGCGCGTTTCGCTCCAGCGCCTCCAGCACCTCCAGCACCCGTTCCAACCGCACGCCCATTCCCCGGCTCGTCCCGACGCGCAGCACGGTCTCCCGCGCGGCGACGAAGCCGCCGACCAGGTCCAGGGCCCGCTGTCCGGCCGCCAACACCTCACGGGCGCCGGGCAGGAACGCCGCCCCCGCAGCACTCAGCCGCACGCGGCGCCCCGCGCGGTCGAACAGCTCGACGCCCAGCTCACCTTCCAGCCGGCCGATCTGCTGGCTGACGGCCGACTGCACGATCATCAACCGCTCGGCCGCGCGACCGAAGTGCAACTCCTTCGCCACCGCGACGAAGTACCGCAACTGACGAAATTCCATGCTCCATCCTTCGGCCGGGCCAGCTGCCCCGGCTCGGGTAGCGACGTCTCCCGCAGTCGGGCCGACGGCCGACCGCGGTCCGGGCCGACCGTGGCGCCCCGGCAACCCGCTGCTCCTCCGGGGCGCTTCTCCAGTACTCGCCGGGAGCGGGGCACCCGCTCACCTCACCCCGTCGCGGGGGGCCTATCCCTGGGCGGTGGGGCGAACGACGATGTCGCCGACGTCGACACCGTCCGGTTGCTCGATGGCGAAGGCGATGGCGCGGGCCACTGCGGTCGGCGGGAGGGCGATCTCCATCAGCTTGTCGATCTGGGCCTTCGCTGCCGGGTCCATGTGCTCCGCGAAGTCGGTGCGGACGGCGCCGGGTGAGACGACGGTCACGCGCAGGTTGGGGCCGGCCTCCTGGCGCAGGCCTTCGGAGACGGTGCGCACGGCGTTCTTGGTGGCGGCGTACACGGACTGGAGCGGGACGATGCGCAGTCCGGCGGTGGACACGGTGTTGACGAAGTGTCCGAATCCCTGCTCCCGGAAGAGGGGGAGGGCCGCCGCGATTCCGTACAGGACACCTTTGAGGTTGACGTCGATCATCTGCTCCCAGTCCTCGACGCGCAGGTCGTCGAGGGGGGAGATCAGGCCGATCCCGGCGTTGCTGACGAGGACGTCGAGCTTGCCGTATCGGTCGCATGCCAGCTTGACGAGGTTGGGGAGGTCCTCGCGCCGCGTCACGTCCGTGCGGATCCAGGCGGCCTCGCCACCGGCCTGTTCGATGCGGGCGGCCAGGGCCGCGAGACGCTCCGGACGGCGTGCCCCGAGGACGACCTTCGCGCCTCGCTCGGCCAGCAGAAGCGAGGTCGCCTCGCCGATGCCGCTGCTGGCGCCTGTGATCGCCACGACCTTGCCTTCGATTCCCGGCATGCTCGCCTGTCCTTCCAGAGTGCGGATTGCGGTGTGTGGAGTGTGGGGTGCGGAGCGGAGGGGGCGTCCGGGCAGGTCGGACCATGCCCTAGAGTGAAAGTGGAGGCTCCGCCACTTCGCCCAGACTAAGTGGCGGAGCCTCCACTTAGCAACGGAGAAGGGAACGAGTCGCCGATGACCCGAGAGGCAGGGCGCCCACTGAGGGCCGACGCGCAGCGCAACCGGGACAAGATCCTGGCCGCCGCGGTGCGCGTGTTCAGCGAGGAGGGGCTCGACGCGCACTTCGAGCGCATCGCCAGGGAAGCGGGCGTGGGAACGGGCACGCTCTACCGCAACTTCCCGACCCGAGAGGCGCTGATCGAGGCGGCGTACCGCAACGAGGTGGCCCGGCTGTGCGAGGCCGCCGCCGGACTCCTGGCGACGATGCCGCCCGCCGAGGCCCTGCGGGTGTGGACTCGCCGCTTCATCGACTACGCCACCGCCAAATACGGCATGGCCGACGCCCTGCGAGCCGTCGTCGCCTCGGGCAGCAACCCCTACGCCGACAGCCACGAGATGATTCAGGGCGCCCTCAACTCCCTGATGG
The DNA here is from genome assembly GCF_042677305.1 of Kitasatospora sp. NPDC127121. Taxonomy (NCBI): domain Bacteria; kingdom Bacillati; phylum Actinomycetota; class Actinomycetes; order Kitasatosporales; family Streptomycetaceae; genus Kitasatospora; species Kitasatospora sp. NPDC127121. The sequence goes on from NZ_JBHXTQ010000014.1 coordinate 5,169, forward strand.
AGGCCGGTGCCGCCGCCGGAACGATCCGCTCCGACATCCGTCCGACCGACATGTTCGCCGCCCTCGCCGGAATCGCCCTCACCTCGGCCAAACCCGAGCAGCGCGAGCAGGCCGAACGCCTCCTCGACCTCACCCTGGACGGGCTGAGATCCGGGCCGCCCCAGCTGCCCGGTAACTGACGACAGGACCCGGACGTCACCAGGCCGCGGTTCGCCGCCCGCGCTGACGAGCGACGGACGAGCGACGGACGCCGCCCCGGACAGCGGCACCACCGGGATCCGCTCGATGGGGGAGTGGTTCGACCCGGACAGCGCCCCCCACCCGTCTGCAGCGGCGAGGCGCCCGAACGCTCGCAGGACTGCGTAGACAGCGCATCAACGCACCGTCGACCCCGGCGTCCCAGGCGGCGGAGGGCGTGTCCAGGCCCGCGCCGACGCCACGGGCCCTCCGGGCTCGCACACGGCCTTCGGCGTCAACGCAAGCGTTGATCAAGTATCAATTCCTGCTTCGTAAAGTCGCGACTTCCCTGTGCCGTCAACGGAAGGAAAGACGTGGAGCACACGTCAATGCGAGGCAGTCACCCCCCGAGCGGGATTCCACGATGTCGACCGACCATCTGGCGTCGAGTCGCCGCGGCACTCGTCCTCACCCTGACCGTGGGCCTGTTGCAGGCCCTCGCGGTCACGCAGGGGGCGCCCGCCGTCAATGCCCCATCTGCCACCGCGACGTACCCAAATCCATACAAACCTGACCAAGTCCTACTAGAGATGCCGGGGGCCGGGCCTGCAGGAGCGACCTGCCGGCCCGGCCGCTGCTGTGGGGAGCGGGCGCCCTACTCGGAGCTCCTCCCCGCGTTGACGTGACGTATACCGCCCACTGCTTCGATCGAGCGTCACTCGACACCCGGTGTCTCCTGATGAGGCGCCGTGAGATATGAGGAACGGAATGCTTGACCGTCATATACGTTCACAGTTGGGAAAAAGGTCGCCGATGACGCGATCTTTCCCGGCGCGCGTAGCTGTCGTCCTGGTGCTCGCTCTGATCGCCGTGCTCGCGCAGACACTCCCGACGTTCGCACCTCCCGCCTCCGCCGCGATCACAGATGTCACGGTGGCGACCTGGAACATGCGCGGGGGCACGGCGAAATGGTCGAACCCCGACGACCTGCCCCACCTCCTGGACCGGTATCACGTGGTCGCGTTGCAGGAGCATCCCGACACCGTGCCGCCCGGCATGGTGCAGACGGACATGAAGTTCGTGCGTCCGGGGTTCGACACCGATACGCCCGGGTGGAACGACGACGCAGACGGCGCGTTCCGCGTCGTCACGTACCAGTGGACCCACCCACAGAACGGCCGTGTCTACTACGTCTACTACCTGGAAACCCCTCGAAATGGCCGGGCGCTGGTGACGGTCAGCGATCGGGAGGCAGTCGCAGTCGGTGTTCTTCCGGCGGTGGGGGGTGTTGCCAATCCCCGCCCCGCGTTCGGTATCCGCCGCGATGACGCTTGGTTCTACAACATTCACGCGGACTCCCCAGGAGGCCCGGATGCCCCTGGCCTGGTTCAGGCCGTTGCGAACAAGTACCCAGGTCCGGCGGCCTCGTGGACAGTGATGGGCGATTTCAACCGGGAGCCCGACACACTTCCGCTGGGGCTGGGCGGGCCCGGGACTCAGATCATCGACTCCGGACTCCCGACGTACAAGGTACCGAACCCTGAGTCGGAATACGACTACATGGTTGCCCACGGGCTTCAAGCCGGCCATCAGTACGCGGCACGCCGCCTCACGTATATGGAGAGCTCCGACCACTACCCCGTTTCCTTCGCCGTCGACCCGAGCGGTCGGGGTCAGGTCTGCAACCGACCAGGTCCTCCGGTCCCCGCGCCCGCTCCCGCCCAGGCGCCGGTCGTACCCAGGTCGGCTCCGGCCTCCGAGGCCGGTGCCGACACCGCCGGGTCCACGTCTGCGGCGGACTGCGCTCCGTCCAAACCCAAGGCGATCGTCTCGCTGGGGGACAGCTACATCTCTGGCGAGGGCGGGCGCTGGGCGGGCAACGCGAACACGAAGGAGGAGGGGGACGTCTGGGGGACCGACCGGCGGTCGCGGTGCCAGACGGGGCAGGACTGCGTGTACGACGCGACGTCCTACGACTTCAACGGCAACCGGTGCGATCGCTCGGACGTGGCGCCGATCAAGGGGACGGAGTACGCGGACGTGCCGCCGGAGCGACGCTTCAACCTCGCCTGCTCCGGGGCGACGACCAAGAACATCCTCTCCGACGGGTTCAAGGGGCAGAAGCCACAGGTCGATCAACTGGCCGACCTTGCCGCCGTTTACGACATCCGCCTGGTCGTGGTGTCCATTGGCGGCAACGACCTGGACTTCAGCGGCATCGTCGCGAACTGCGGGCTGGCCTACTTCGTCGCCGACGCCACCCTGAAACAGCCCTGCTCCCGGGCCAAGGAGGGCGAGTTCGCGGGCAAGCTCAACACCGTACGGGCCGAGATCGTCAAGACGCTGACTGCGGTCCGAGCCACGATGCTCCGGGCCCGACAGTCGAACTACGAGCTGGTGCTCCAGTCCTACCCGAACGTGCTTCCCGGCAAGGACGCACTGCGTTACGGCGAGGGCCAGACCTCGGAAGGCGGGGCGGTCGACCAGAGCCGCTATGTGACGGGCGGGTGCCCGTTCCTCAAGGTCGACGCGGACTGGGCCCACACCTCCGTCGTGCCCCGGATCGGCGAGATGCTGCGCCAGGCGGCCGGGACGGCCGGGGCACGCTTCCTGGACGTGCAGAACGCCTTCGCCGGACACGAGCTGTGCGCCAACACCGCGCAGCAGGCGACGAGCGCGAACAGCAACGGCGCCCCACTGCCGATGGACAAGGCCGAGTGGGTGCGCTGGGTCCCCTACCTTCCGGGCTGGGAGAAGTGGGCGACGGCGAAGCAGGGCGACGTCCAGGAGGCCATCCATCCCAACGCGTTCGGGCAGCAGGCACTGTCGCGCTGCCTGACCGAGTTCGGCAAGGCGGCGTCCGGCTCCGATCGGTACATCTTCAACTGTGCCGGTTCGAACGACGGTATGAAGGTCACTCCGGACGCCTCTGCGGTGCGTGAGGGCATCGTCCGACTGCGCAACGCCCGGACGGGGGAGGTGCTGGACACCGAGACCGACAAGTTCGACGACTACCTCGTCACCCGCCCGGACAGCGGGAAGGCCAGCCAGCGGTGGCTGCTCCACAACGTGGGTTCGCAGATCTCGTTGCAGTCGGTGCAGCACGACGGGCGCTACCTGGACCGCTACAACAACTGGACCAACATCGGCCCCAAGGAGACCGGCTGGTACGTGTCGAAGGCGGCCGACGGCCGGGTCGCGCTGTCCATCGGCGAGAACAGCAGGTGTCTCACGCAGGACCCGGGGAACCGCTCCAGGGACCTCAACTGGGTCAGCAACGACTTCTGCGCCAAGGGTGTCCAGGAGACCCAGTACTGGAACATCGAGTACCCCGGCGACGTAATCATCACCCCCCGCGACCCGGCCTCCGGCACGGATCCGCGTGAGGGCCAGCAGGTGGAGCTGCGTTCGGCCACCGGCATGGCCGTGGACCTCAGCGGCAGCAGCACCGCCGCCGGTACGAGTGTCCAGGCGTACGAGCCCAACGGCTCCGGCGCCCAGCGGTGGGTGATGCGCTCGCTCGGCGGCGGGAACTGGCGCATCGCCGCGTCGGCGAAGCCGGACATGGTCGTCGACCACGATCCCGGGCCGCACACCACCCACCTCATCCAGGCCCAGGAGGGCAACGCCAACCAGGTGTGGCAGCCGAAGGGCACCGGCACCGGCTGGTACACCCTGGTCAGCGGTGCCGACGGCGGCTGTCTGACCGCCGGAGCCGCGGGCGCCGCGCTCGCGGTGGCGGCCTGTGACGCGAACAACCAGGCCCAGCGGTGGAAGTTCCGGGAGAGCGGGACGGGCACGCAGGTGGGCACGATCCGCGGGTTGGGCGGCAAGTGCGTCGAGCCGCGCGGCGGCAGCCGGGACGACCGGACCCCGATCCGGCTCGCGGACTGCGCCGGCTCCGACGGCCAGGCGTGGACGGTCGCGGCCGACGGCACGCTGCAGGCCCTGGCCAAGTGCCTGGACGTCGACGCCGGGCGCGCCGACAACGGGACGGCCGTCCAGCTGTACGCGTGCAACGGCTCCGCCGCCCAGAAGTGGATCTACTCGGCGCGCCAGGAGCTGCGGAACCCGAACTCGGGCAAGTGCCTGGACGTCCCCGGCTCGGACACCGGCCGGCCGCTGCAGATCTACGACTGCAACCGGTCCGACGCCCAGAAGTGGCAGCTGTCCGCCCGCCCGGTGGGCCAGCCCGACGGCGGTGACGCGGGCGACCCGTTCGACGCCTCCCCGGACGGGCGCGGCACCAAGCCGGCCGCCTCGGGGGACTGCCGTCCCGAGGGCATGACGCCCACCCCGGGCGTGGCGGCGCGGTACTGCGACGTGTACGACGGCGCGGGCCGGGAGTGGGTCGGCAACGACCGGACCCGGCGCGTGGTGGGCTACTTCACCGGGTGGCGCGCGGGCGTGAACGGCGACCCGAAGTACCTGGCGTCGAACATCCCCTGGTCGAAGGTGACGCACGTCAACTACGCGTTCGCCGACGTCAAGGACAACCGGATCAGCATCGGCGACCCGAACGACCCGGCCAATCCGGCGACCGGCCTGAGCTGGCCGGGCGAGAAGAACGCCATGGATCCGTCCCTCCCGTACAAGGGGCACTTCAACCTGCTGAACACGTACAAGAAGCAGCACCCGGCGGTGAAGACGCTGATCTCGGTCGGCGGCTGGGCGGGCACCCGGAACTTCTACGCGATGACCACCAACGCCGACGGCTCGGTGAACCAGCCGGGCATCGACGCGTTCGCCGACTCCGTCAGCGCCTTCCTGGACCAGTACGGGTTCAACGGCGTCGACATCGACTACGAGTACCCGACGGCGCTGCCCAACACCGGCAACCCGCTGGACTGGGACGTCTCCAACCCGCGCCGCAAGGGCCTCCAGCAGGGCTACAACGCGCTGATGAAGACGCTGCGGACCAAGCTGGACCGGTCGGGCGCGGACAAGGGCCGCTACTACCTGCTGACCTCGGCCGGCTCCTCCTCCGGCTACCTCGTGCGCGGGCTGGACGCCGGGCAGGCGCTGCAGTACCAGGACTACGTCAACGTCATGACCTACGACCTGCACGGCTCCTGGAACAAGTTCGTCGGCCCGCAGGCCCCGCTCTACGACGACGGGAAGGACAACGAACTGGCCGACGCCGGGATCTACAACGACCAGGCGCCCAACACGAAGGACTTCCAGAAGGAGGGCTACTTCAACACCGACTGGGCCTACCACTACTACCGCGGTGCCCTGCCGGCGGGCCGGATCAACCTCGGCGTCCCGTACTACTCCCGCGGCTGGCGCGACGTCCAGGGCGGCACCGACGGGCTCTGGGGCACGGCCGCGATGGCGGACCAGGCGCAGTGCCCGCTGGGCACCGGCGGCCGCGGGCCCGCCAACGCGCAGTCCTGCGGGCGGGGCGCGGTCGGCATCGACAACCTCTGGCACGACCTGGAGAACGACCGGGAGGTCGGCGCCGGGTCGAACCCGCTGTGGCACACCAAGAACCTCCAGGACGGCCGCACCCCCGGCTACCTGAGGTCCTACGGCGTCGACACCGGCCTGCCGACCGGGCAGCTGACGGGCACCTACGCGCCGAAGTACTCGGACGCGCTCCAGTCGCCCTGGCTGTGGAACGACGCCAAGAAGGTGTTCCTCTCCACCGAGAACGAGAAGTCGATCGACGCCAAGGCCCGCTACATCGTCGACAAGGGCATCGGCGGCGCGATGATCTGGGAGCTCGCCGGCGACTACGCCCAGCGCCAGGGCGGGGAATGGGGCATGGGCTACGACCTGACCACCCGCCTCGACAACGCCTTCAAGGGCGCCAGCGCCGCCGGCAGCACCAAGGCGGGCGGCCGGCCGCAGCCGGCCGAGGTGATCGACGTGAAGGCCGAACTGGTGGACTTCCCCACCGGGGAGAACGACTTCTACCCCGTCCAGCCGAAGCTGCGGATCACCAACAACTCCGGCGTCACCCTCGCCCAGGGCACCGAGATCGCCCTCGACCTGCCCACCTCGATGCCGCCGATCGTCAAGGACAACGACTACAAGGAGATGAAGGGCCTCGTGCCCGGCCACACCGGCCCCAACACGGGCGGCCTCAAGGGGGACTTCCACCGGCTCACCCTCACCCTCGGCTACTGCGAGGACCTGGCGCCGGGCAAGTCCCGGGACATCGACCTGAAGTACTACCTGCCGGTCACCGGGCCGTCCAACGTGACGTTCAAGATCGGCGGACGGGAGTACGGCTCGACCGGGGACCAGCGCCGCGACGTGCGGACGGTGGCCCCGCCCGCCCCCGCGGCCGGCAGCTCCTGCCAGGCCCCGGACTGGAAGCAGGGCCAGGTCTACCGGCCCGACGGCGGCCGGCTGTGGCGGATGTACGACAAGGGCGACAAGGGCTGGATGTTCGAGTACGGCGACAGCCAGACCGGGAAGCCCATGATGATCGACAACAACCCCGACCAGTCCCGCGCGCACCTCGTGGAGCTGAACGACCAGAACCCCAACCAGTACTGGCGGATCCAGGACGCGGGCGGCGGCCTGTACACCGTCTCCGGCGGCGGCAGGTGCCTGACCGCCACCGCCTCCCGGCAGGACATCGCCTCGCTCGCGTGCAACGGACGCAACGAGCAGAAGTGGCGGCTCGTCCCGATCGCCGACAACGGCAGTGAGGGGGCGCCCGGCGGGCCGAAGCACAACGGCCTGTTCAAGCTCCGCTCCGCGAACGGCAGCGACATCGAGGTCGCCGGCGGAGCCACCGTCCGGGAGACCCACGTCCTCACCGGCGACCCGGCCGCCTCGACGGCCGCGTTCGTGAAGTACCAGGGCTACTACTGGTACGCCCAGTGGTACACCACCGCCACCCCCGGCACGGCGGAGGCCAACGGCGGCCGGCCGTGGAAGAAGCTGAGCCCGACGCCGTAGCCCCGTCTCCTGGGACACAGCCGGCCGGGAGCCGGCCGGGCACCGCGCTTCTGCCGGTGCCTGGCCGGCTCCTTCGTCGTCCAGGCCGGTCGGACCGCACCGCCGGGCCGTTCGGCGGGCGCCGCGCCCGGTCGGTGACGGCCCCGGGAGACACCCGGTGCCGTCACCTCCGGAGTGCGTCCCACAACGACCGCAGCGGGGATCGGTGCAGGTATTGGTACAGGTATCGGTGCAGGGGCGAGGCCGGCCGGCGGTGAGGAAGTACCAGCCGGCGCGCGGCGCTCAGCCGCCCGTCGTGCCGCCGGGCAGCGGGATGACGGTGTCTGCGACGTGGATCATCGCGAGACGGTCCGGCCGGACTGGCTGCCGTTGTTGGTCGGGTACAGGTTCGCCCATGACAGGTTGCACGCGAACTGCCACCACGCGTTGTTCGTCCCGGCGTCGGCCACGTCGTTCCAGTTCCAGCTGTAGGTGTGGCCGCAGGTGTCCCCGGCGGTCAGGTAGAACCGCTCGTCGGTGCGGCCCGCGTTGACGTGCCACCCGACGGTCGGGCCGTTCGCGTACACCTGGTACCATGCGCCGTTGTTGCTGGTGGCGCTGTCGGAACCGCTGTCGGAGGCGGACGCGGTGCCGACGGTCGCGACGCCCACGCCGACCATCGTCGAAGTGACGACGGCCAGGGCGGCGAGAGTCTTCCTGATGCGCATGCTGTGCTCCCTTGGTGGATGAGCGTGTCGATGGCCCGCCCCCGGTGCGTGGACGTCATTGCGTGAAGTGGTGCAGCCGATCACGATGAGGGGGGTGCGCCGGGGGCGCGTACCCATGCCGCTTCCACTCCCTGCCCGCACAGTGGGCCGCCATGCAACTCTCCTTGGTGAACGGCCAGTTCGACGAGGGAGGTGCGGGGCGGCCCGGTCTCAGCATGACCTACTCCGACCGCCGGAGTCACTGCATTCGGCAGACGGACTCGAACTCGGCCGCAGTGGCGCGGCGCCTGCGCTGGTGAACCGGCTTGCCCGGCGGCCGGACGGTCGTCGGGCGCGGTCGTCACCGGCGGTCACAACGGTGGTCCCGGCTACATCCTGCTCGCCTGGTAGAGCCCGACGATCGTCTGACGCGGCACGAGCGGCTCCGGGCGGGTGACCCCGCCCACCCGTCCCTGGGTCGCGACACCCCAGCTCAAGGCGCGGGGCGCTGGGACCGGACCTGGACCGGTAGCCCCCGGACCTGGAAGCCCCGGGCGGACAGGCGTGCGAATCCAGGGTAGCGTCTCAAGTACTCGGAGTGACCATGCAGAGAGGTGAAGCCATGAACCCGATCGGCATGGGAGCCGCAGCGCTCCTCCTTGCCACCGGGACGGTGACCGCCGTTCAGGCCCCGGCCCGTGCCGCCGACCCGGCTTACGGCTACACCTGCCCTACGGGCTACTACAGCGAGGAGGTCACGATCGAGGGAGTGTTCTTCGGCGGGGCCTGCATCCCGGACCCTGCCAGCGCCGGACCCCGCTACACGTTCCGCGTCGCCTTGCTCACGGTGGGCTTCCCGAGTGGGGACCGTGAGTACGTCGACGCCACCTTGAAATGCGACGAGTTGCAATCCGCCGCCCCTGACGTCGTCGCGTCGCGCTGCGACTTGGTTGACACCGGCCTCACACCCCGGGCGACGGCGAAGGCGTAGGGCCGGCAGGGCATGGACTGATCCGGGGACCAGGGACCGGTCGTCGCGGCGTAGCGGGAGCGAAACAGACCCCCGGGCGGGCGTTCGGGTCACGTCGGGGAGTGCGGTCAAGGCGCCGGAGGCGACGTCGGCGGCCCGGCCGGAGCGGGGGTGTCCGGATTCCGTCGCCGTGGTGATCGCCTGCTGCACGGTGGCGAAGCCGCCAAGGCCCCCGAACGGATGCTGGTCGCCGTCGGCAGGGCCTGGCCGGCTGTCGGCCGGCTTCCTGGGTGTGGTGGCAGAACGGGACCGCCCGGTCGCCGGCTCGGGTGAGGCGGCGACCGGGCGGTCGAGGTGTGTCGGGTTGGGTGGTGGGCCGTGCCTCGGGATCAGGCAGTGGCCGGTTCGGGCTGCTCCGCCTGGCGGTCGGCGGGCTGTCCGGTGGTGGCGGGGGTGTTCTCCCGGGGGGTGGGGAGTGCGGCCATGATCGCGGCGGAGATCACGATGGTCGCTGCCCAGGCGAGCCCGTACCTGCCGACGGGGGTGTCGGAGAGCGGGCCGGCGAACCAGTCGCACTTGGTGAAGGCGAGCCCCAGCAGCAGGGCGAGCACCCAGGACACCATGGCCTGCCAGCAGAAGCCGCCGGTGTACCAGTAGCGGCTGTTCCTGCTGGTGTCCATGAGCCCGGCGGCGTCGTAGCGCACCGCGCGTGAGCGGCGCCGGAACATGTCCACCGCGTAGACGCCGATCCAGGCCGAGAAGGAGACGGCGAGCAGGATCAGGAAGGTGATGAAGGAGCCCAGGAAGCTCTTGGCGACCAGCATCAGCAGCAGGCCGCCGACCAGCGAGATCACGGCGTTGATGCTGACGGCCGTGGCGCGCGGCAGCTTGACGCCCATGGTCTGTGCGGTGAAGCCGGCCGAGTACATGGAGAGGCTGTTGATCAGCAGCATGCCCACGATCGCGGTCAGCAGGTAGGGCACGGCCAGCCAGGTCGGCAGCAGGTCGCCGAGGAAGGAGACCGGGTCGGCGGCCTGGGCGAGGCCGGGTGAGGCCACCGCCATCACGGCGCCCATGAGCACCATGGGCACCATCACCAGGCCGGCGCCGGAGACCGTCACGCCGACGATCTTCCTGCCGGAGGCGGAGTGCGGGAGGTAGCGGGCGAAGTCCGGGCCGGTGGGGACCCAGCTGATGCCGCCGGCGGCGATGGTCCCGATGCCGGCGATCATCATCGCGGTGGTGCCCGCGGGCTTGGCGAAGACCTCGCTCCAGTGCATGGTGGCGACCAGGTAGCCCAGCACCAGCACGCTGAAGACACCGAAGAGGTACGTCGACCAGGTGTTGCAGACGTTCAGCGCCTTGCGGCCCATGCCGGAGACCAGGAAGGTGCAGGCGACGAAGGCGAAGAGCGTGACGACGATCAGCGCGGTGTTGGCCTTGACGCCGAAGAGCAGGTCGAGGACGGTCAGCACGGCGTAGGCGCCGGTGACGGCGTTGATCGTCTCCCAGCCGAACCGGGCGATCCAGAGCACCGCGCCGGGGAAGAGGTTGCCGCGCACCCCGAAGGTGGCCCGCGAGAGGGTCGCGCCCGGCGCCCCGCCCCACTTGCCGGAGACCGACAGCACGCCGACCAGGCCGAACGAGACGAGCGCGGCGCACGCCGCGACGATCAGGACCTGCCAGAAGTTCAACTGGTTGAACACCACCAGGGCGGCGCCCATGGTGAGCAGCAGGACGCTGATGTTCGCGGCGACCCAGGTCGGGAAGAGCTCGCGGACTCTGCCCCCGCGCTCGTGGTCGGGGACGGGTTCGATGCCGCGGGTTTCTATCGCGCCGCCGGTGTCGGCGTTCGACGGGTTGTCCATGAGGGTGGCTCCGTGCGTGTGAAGCGGAGATAAATCGAACAAATGGTGCATTTATGGAACTCTTCGCGCGTAGCGCGGGAGTTGAGTCATCCTACTTTGTCCGCTTCGGTTCCCGGGCCTGGCCGGTACCGGAGGGGAGGACGTCACCCCCGCCCGCGGCCACTCCGCAAACGCTGCGAACGGCGCGAACGGCGCGAACGGCGCGAACGGCGGACCCGGCCCACGGCCAGGCCCGACGCGCTCGCGGCGTTCGCCGAGGAGGAGATCAGGGCCGGGATGCGCCGCCGGCCCGGGAGCGCGCAGGCCCGACCGGGCGCCGCCTGGTCCAGGCGCTCAGCGCGCACCCGGGAGGTCTCACCCGGGTCTCACCTGGTGAACAGCGAGCTGCCGCTGACGACGCGGGTGGTGCCGTCGGCGAGGGTGACGGTGACCGTGTCGGGGACGGCGCGGTGTGACATCGTCCCGGGCCACCAGACGGTCCAGCGGCCGTCCGCCACGGTGACCTGGAAGGTGCGTCCGGCGACCTGCATGGTGATCGCCTTCACGCCGGCCCCCACGGAGCCCTGCGCGTAGTTGAACATGGCGTCCCCGTCGCCGTGGGAGCCGCCCGTGTCGTACGTGATCGCATCGGCCGCCACGTTCTTCACCGGGTCGATCGCCTCCCACAGACCGCTGGTCTCCGAGGCGACGTAGCAGAGCATGGCCTTGCCGCCGCGGTTGACGACCATGGAGGCGACCTTGCCCCGCAGGTCCGCATTGGTGATCTTGACGGGTGCCCCGGCTCCCGGGCCGTCGGCCATCCGGTCCAGGCACCACTTCTCGGCGGTGGCGCCCGGGCCCGTCGAAGCGGCCAGCGGTGTCGGGACACCGGTCCAGCTCGCCAGCTCCGCAGAGCTCAGCGGCCCGCTGGCCCCGCCCCGCGAGGACTGCGTCACGGCCACGGCCACGACCGTACCCACGACGAGCGCACCGGCGAGGGTGACAGCCAGCCGCCGCCGAAAGCGCGGCCTGGCGGGGGCCGGGGCGGGGGTGGAGGTTGGGGCGGGGGTGTCGAGGTCGATCTGGCGCATCAGGCGCTCCCGGTGTAGGGCGTGGCGTCCTGCGGGGAGGTCGCGCTCGGCCGGCACGGGCACCTGCCCGAGCAGTTCCGCGCGCTCGACCGGCTCCTGCCGCTGTCCGGCGTTCACTGGTGTACCTCCTTCGTGGACGGGACCGCACTCGCGGACCCACCCTGGATCTGGTTCCGGTCACGGCCGGGTTCCACTTTCTTCCGCTGCGCCCGGCGCTGGGCCGTCTCGGCGAGACGGTGCAGCCGGGTCCGGGCCCGGGACAGGCGTGAGCGTACGGTGCCCACCGGTACGCCCAGGGCCTCGGCGGCCTCCTGGTAGTCCAGGCCCGCCCACACGCACAGGGCCAGCACCTCGCGGTCCGGGCGGCGCAACCGCGCCAGCGACTGGTGCAGGACCGCGATCCGCGCCGCGTCGTCGATCCGCCCGGCCACCTCCTGCGCGAAGTCGGGAACGTCCTCGCGGGCCGGCGGGAGCTGTGCCAGTACCTGCCAGTGCCGCCGGGCGGCCCGGCGCTGGTTGCTGACCAGCTTCGTGGCGATGCCCAGCAGCCAGGGCCGCAGCGACCCGCCCTCCGCCTCGACCCGGTCGTGCCGGCGCCAGGCCTCCAGGAACGTCAACGACATCACGTCCTCCGCCGTCGACCAGTCCCCGGTGAGCCGGAACACGTGGTTGTACACCGCGCGCGCATACGTGTCGAAGAGCCGGCCGAACGCGTCCCGGTCACCGGCCCGCACCCTCGCGCGCACATCTCGATCTGAAGAGTCCACGCCCCCTATCTGGTGCCCCGCCCGCTCGGGTTCCTATGACCTGCGTCACCCGCGGAACGCGCCTGGCCGCTCTACCGGCCCGCCCGCCCGGCCGTCGTCGGAGCGATCGCCTGCACTGCGATCCCGCACATCCGGACGAAGGCCTCCGGCGGATCGTCGTGGTCCCCGAACTCGCAGGCAAGGCCGCCCCCGGGCGCTTCGCCCCGCATGCCCGCCGCCTCGGCATCCAGCCCGCCGGCTGGTCCCGGGCGAGTGGCGGGCAGTCCGTGCTCAGGCCGTTGCGTCGAGGGCCGGGGGCTGCCAGTTGTACGTCCGGGCGGAGCGGTTGAGCAGGGTGCGGGCCGGGAGGAGGCCGGCGAGGGTGAGGGCGGCATCGCGCAGGCGGGCGGCGGCGGGGGTGTGGAGGGCGACGAGGTCGCCGGTACGGCGGGAGCCGGTGACGATGGCGGTGGTGCGCGGGAGGCGTGCGGCGGTGTAGGCGGGGAGGGTGGTGGCCGGGTCCGCGCCGGGGGTCAGGGCCGAGGCGAGGACGACGGCGTCCTCGATGGCCTGGCAGGCGCCCTGGCCCTGGAAGGGGCACATGGCGTGGGCGGCGTCGCCGAGGAGGGCGACCCGGCCCTGGTGGTAGGCGGGCAGGGGGTCGGCGAGGTCCCAGACGTCGTGGCGCAGGACGCGCTCGGGTTCCGCGAGCGCGAGGAGTTGGGGCACGGGCGCGCACCAGGTGCCGAACCTGCGCAGGAGTTCGGCCTTCTCGTCGCCGTCGGCGGCGCGGGCGCCAGCCGGGGCGAGGGCGGCGCCGTACACGTAGACCCGGCCGTCGGCGAGCGGGACGACGCCGGCGAGCTGTCCGCGTCCCCAGACCTCGCCCACGGCTTCCGGCCGGCGGGTGGGGGACACGACGGTGCGCCAGGTGGTGAAGCCGCTGTAGCGGGGGCCGGGGTGCTGCGGGAAGAGCAGCGCGCGGGTGGCGGAGCGGAGGCCGTCGGCGGCGACCACCAGGGCGGCGGGCCGCTCCCCGTCGGGGGTCCAGACGACGGCTGGTCCGGTGGTGCTTCCTGGGGTGCCCCCGGTGGCGCTTCCGGTGGTGCCTCCGGGGGTGACGAGGGCGGCGGGCGAGTTGGTGCGGACGGTGCCGTCCGGAAGGGCGTCGACCAGGGCGGCGATGACGTCGGCGCGGGCGACGGCGGCGATCGTGTCGCCGAAGCAGGCCTCGAAGGTGGCGGTGTCGGTACGGGCGAGCCAGCGTCCGGAGGGGTGGCGCAGGCCGACGGCGGGATGGGGGGTGGCGAGGGCGCGCAGGCGTTCGCCGATGCCGAGCCGGTCGAGGGCGCGCAGGGCGTTGGGGGCGAGGGCGAGTCCGGCGCCGACGGGTTCGAGCGAGGCGGCGCGCTCGTGGACGGTCACGGGGATGCCCTGGCGGTGGAGGGCGAGGGCGGCGGAGAGTCCGCCGATGCCGCCGCCGATGACGATTGCCTGGTACGCGCCCATGAGTGAACCCCTCTCCCGGCACTACGGCTGTAGTGACCACTTCCCCGCACCGTACTACATCTGTAGTTGGGGTGGGATAGTGTTGGCGTGAAGGGGGTTCGGGCCCGCCCCGGGTCTGGACCCCCCGAAGAGAGAGGCCAGGACCGGATCCATGACACCGCCGCGCCCGACGCTGATCGCCGACGCCGCCATCGCCCTGATCGCCGAGCGCGGCCTGCGCGGGCTGACCCACCGCGCCGTGGACGAGGAGGCCGGACTGCCCGCCGGCTCGACCTCGAACCTCGCCCGGACCAGGGCCGCCCTGCTCGACCTCGCCCTCACCCGCATCGTCGAACGCGAGACCGGAGGCCACCCGCTCATGGCCGGCGGGCCCCCGCCGGACTGCTGCCCGCGCCACCTGCTCACCCAGGGAGTGGCCGAGCTGCTGTACGGCGCGCTCACCACCGGGCGCAGGCTCACCCTGGCCCGCCTCGAACTCGCCCTGGAAGCCACCCGCCGACCCGAACTACGCGCCGGCTACGACCGGCTGGGCGCGCGCTTCACCGACACCGCTGCCGCCCTGCTGGCACAGAGCGGCTCGGCCGACCCGGCGGCCGACGCCCGACGGCTGATCCGCTGGTGCGACGGGCTGCTGTTCAACGCCACAGCGGGAAGCGGACACTGGCACGTGCCGACACCGGAAGACCTGTGCGGCGAGGTGGCACACTACCTCGCCGCACTGCTCGACCAGGACTGACCGGCCGGGACTGGCCGGTCGGGACTGACCAGTCGGGACGGACCGACCGCCGCGGACGCAGGCCCTCGACGCGGCGGGCTTCGGCTACCACCGCTGCTTCAGTTGGGTGTTCGCTGTTTCCGCCAGCGGGCCTGGTGGAAGATCGGTTCGACGGCGACCACGCAGAACGCGTGCATGGGCTGGTCCGTGCCCCTGGGGTCGAAGAAGCCCACCATGTCGCCGAGGAAGCTCTCGCCGTGCTGATGGACGTGGGGGTCTTGGGCGACGCGGTCGCCGGCGGCGGTGAGCCAGTCGCCGATCCAGAACAGCAGCTCGGCACGGGCGGTGATGACGATCGTCGCGGCGTACTCGGCGAAGCGGGCGGGGTGGCGATCGGCTCGGCGACGGACGTCGTCGGGACGGTCGGGAGACCGTGCCGCTGGGGCGGTCACCCTCAACGGCACCGAGGCGCGGCGCATCCTGTGCCGCAGATCCGGCCAGTCGGACGGCCGCAGTCCCGTGTCCTCACGGGCCAGGAGCATGGGCATCGGATGGGTGTCGCCGCCGGCGGAGGCCATCGGATGGGCGCCCGGTGGGACCGGGATGTAGATCGCGCTGTGCGGGCTCGCCGCGGCGACGCGGAACAGAGCGCCGAGCCGAAGGAGATCGGCGCGGCTTGCGCCCAGATACCCGACTCGGTAGTCGGGCGGGCGGACGAAAGTGTTGCGGAGCATGGGACCAGTGCTCAGGATCCGGCTGAGCCCGGATTCGGGATCGGCAACAGGGTGGCTCGTCACCCGCAACCGCATCCGACCGTCGCCAACCCCCATGCGCCAAGTACAACACGCGCGCCAGTGGCCTCAAGCTCCTTTTTTGCGAAGCCCTGGGAGCCCCTCGCGGTGCGGAGCACAACCATGGTCCCGACGGACCTCGACAAGCCCGTCGGCCGCCTCTCCGTCGGCCGTGAACTGCGGCTGGAACCGGGCCGGAGCGCACACCCGGCACCGGTACGAGGACGAGACGTCGTTACCGGAACCTGACGGTACCGATGGAAGAGCGAAACGCGCCCCAGACCAGGACCTGACGTTCTGTTCCTACAGTGCCGGATATCCGTGACGCGCGGGGCGGACCGCGGCCGCCCCCGCGTACGGACCGCACCTGAACGCGAACCGCATCCGACGCGAACCGCACCCGACCGAGATGGGCAACGATGTCAGCCACACGCCGAGAACTCCCCCGCGGCCTCTCCGCCGCAGCCGCCCTCCTGCTGAGCGCGACCACGGCAGCGGCGGTGCTGCTGCCCACCGCGGCCTTCGCCGCGGAACCGGACTCCGTCACCTCGCACGCCGGCGCCACGACCGCCCAGGAGCGCAGCCGGATCGACGCCTACTGGACCGCCGCGCGGATGAAGCTGGCGGGCGCCATGGTCCCCGAGATCACCCCCGTGCCCGAGGACGACACCACGCCCGACGATCCGCGTCCGCTCCCGCCGAACACGCCGGACCCCGGCGCCGTCTGGACCCACGGCGGCGCGGTGGACCGGAGCGTCGGCCGGCTCTTCTTCACCTTCTCCGACGGCTACGACGGCAGTTGCACCGCGACCGTCGTCAACAGTGCGAACCGCAGCACCGTCGTCACCGCGGCGCACTGCCTGCGGGGCGTCGGGGCTCCCGCCGCCGACGACACCTGGCAGCACAACCTCTACTTCGTGCCCGGCTACCGCAACGGGACGAAGCCGCTCGGCGGATTCAGCATCAAGTCGACGGCCACGTCGTCCCGTTGGGACGCCGATCCGGGCAGCACGACCTCGAACGACGTCGCTGTCGCCGGCTACGACACCGGGGTCCTCGTGGCGAACCCGTCAGCCGAGGGGCGCCGGATCGCGGACGTCACCGGAAGCCAGCGGATCGCGTTCACCGAGCCCGCGGCGGGCGAGTTCATCCACACCTTCGGCTACCCGAAGGACCGGCTCAACGACCCCAGCGCCAAGTACGCCGGTTCACGCATGATCCACTGCGCCGGACCGGACCGGCCGGCCCCCAAGGCGCCCCTGCTGTGGGGCGAGTCCTGCGACATGACCCACGGGGCGAGCGGCGGCCCGCACTTCGCCCGCTTCGACACCCGGACCGGCGCCGGCACCGTCGTCGGCGTCACCACCACCACGGATGACCTCGCGGGCGGGCAGCCCGGCACGCTGTACGCCACCCGCCTCGGTGACAGTGCCCACCGCCTCTACAGCTGGGCCCAGGCGCGCTACTGACTTCGGCGCTTCGGGGTGATTGGCCTGTTCATGTAGCTGACTGATGGTCATCTGCACGCTATGCCGTAGGTATGCGATATGCGGATGGGGGCGGGCTGACGGCGAAAGGTCGCCAGCGTCGCGAGGAGGTGCGGCTGGAGGCCGCCGGGTTGTTCGCCGATGGGCTGGGGCCGCCGGAGGTTGCCCGCAGGTTGCGGGTGAGCTCGAAGTCGGCCTGCCTGTGGCTCTGCGGCCCGTTCGTGAACCGACCTGATGACCTCAACCATTGCTCTCCTCTTGATCGGAAGTTGCGGTAGTTCTCGCCAGAAGCCCGGCGGGGTAGGCCCCGAACTGTGATTTCGGGGTAAGCACCATCCCCTTGGCTCAGGGCAATGACACCATCCGCGTCCGGGCCGGCCTGGACTCGCAGCTGTTCGACCTGACACTTCGTGTCAGCAATGTGCCGCAGGCTCTCCTGCAGGCCGGCGAGTTCGCCGAGCCACTGCATTCATTGGGTCTCCCCGGGGCGGCGGGTGTTGATCTCGATCTCGAGCAGCCTGGGCTCTTGGACGAGGTCGAGACGGAGCATGGGGCACCTGACACGGGCTCATCCGAACTATGGCCTGTTGTGAAAGTGCTGGTCACAGCCATTCGTTGATGGCTGTGACCAGCACGGTCGCTTCGTAGCGGACGGCAGGTTTGTCGTATCTCGTAGCGGCGGCCCGTGGCGCTTGAGTTGGCGGCTCCTTCTGGAGGCCCCCTTTTCGCCGCCCCGGCGGCCTGCTGATGGGTCCGGTACGGAGGCCGCCCTGTCCTCTTACCCGCCGGCAGCAACTCCTCCAGTCGGATCCACTGTTCGTCCGTCAGGCCTCCGCGCCCCGCGCCAAGATCATCACAAACCGCGATCAGAGTTTCCAGGGTGTCGACGAACGGCTCCTCGCCGGCGTCATCGCCCGTCCCCGGCACGTAGTTCGGTGGCGATCTGGCGCCGGCCGGCGACCAGCGCCTCCAGCACCACCGCGACGCAGGCCACCAGCGCCAGGCCCACCGTGGGCAGTAGCACCGGCACCACCGTGGGCGACAGGGCGTTGCCGACCTCGGCACCGACCAGCGTGGAGATGTCGAAGGCCGAGCCGAGCAGTCCGACCGCCGCCGCGGCGACCAGACCGCCGCCAACGGCCGCCGCCAGGGCCTGTGGCAGTGCCTCGGCGATGATCAGTGCCAGCCCCTGCCGGGGCCGCAGACCCATGGTCCGCAACCGGGCGAGCACCGCCGCGCGGTCGGGCGCGGCCTGGAACAGCGTCAGCAGGACGGCGAGCAGGGCGAACCCCGCGCCGGCGAACGCCGCGTACCGGAACAGCCGCCCGGCGGCCTGCTGCAACGGGTCCTCGGCGAGCTGCGCGGCGTACTCGCGGCTGCTGCCCACCGTGTACCCGGGAGGCAGCCCGTGGGTGCCCCGGCCCGCGGCCGCGGCGTCCTCCGCGATCAGCTTCGTGATGCCCGTCGGCTGGGTCAGGCCCCGCTCCAGGAGCGTCGCCCTGACCTGGTCGGGGTCGAAGTCGCCGACGCCGAGCCATTTGTTCATCCGGCCGAGTTCGGGCAGGCGCTGCGCGGCGGGACCGGCGGGTACCACGACGAACGGCAGACCCGGGTCCGGCAGGGCCGGGGTGGCGGTGACGACCCCTGCGACGGTGGTGAGCAGGTCGTTACCGGTGAGCAGGTGCACCTTGGGCGTGCCGGTGGCCAGCCGCCCGGCCAGGTCACGGCTGAACAGTGCGGGCACCGGAGTGTCGGCGCCGCCGGGGGCACCGGCGAGCTGCGCCGCGTTGAACTCGCCGGCCCCGATGCTCCGGGCGATCTCCGCGTACGCCCGCGGCTCCGCGACCACCAGGACGGCCTTGGTGTAGTCCTGGTCGGCGCCGATGAACAGGGCCCTGGAGTCGACGCGGACCCCGGTCGAGGTCCGGACTCCCGGCAGTTCGGCGGCGGCCTTGGTGAACGACTCCGGCAGGGTGGCGTAGTCCGGGACGGTGATGGCGATGTCGCCGCCGGTCGCGGCCCGCGCGGCACGCATCCGGCTGTGCTCCACGGTGTCGAGCACGGTGGCGCCGAAACCGGTTGTGGTGACGGCGATCAGCAGCGCGAGCACCGGCAACGGGGACCGCCGCCGACGACCCGAGCCGTCGCGGGCGGCACGGGCCAGGCCCAGGAACCCGATCAGGCCGCGGCCGCGCTTCGTGAGTGCGGCCAACCGCCCGAACACCACCGGCACGATCCGGGCCAGCAGCAGCCCGCCGGTCACGGCGAGCAGCAGCGGGGCGGCCGCCAACAGCGGGTCCACGTCGGACCCGGCGTGGCCGACGCCGCGTCGGCGGACCTCGGCCACGGCCACGACGGTGACGGCCACAACGGCGAGTTCGCCGATCACCCGGCGCAGGGTGCCGATCACCCGGCCCCGGCCGCGGGCCACCCGCTGACGCGACCACAGCAGGGCGACACGGGCCGGGAAGGCCAGCAGGGCGAGCAGCGTCGCGGCGAGGGCCGCCAGTACCGCGTGCCCCCACCGGGGGGTGGGCAGCAGCAGCACGGCGAGCAGCGTCCCGAGCGCGGCGGCGGGCAGGACGGTCACCGCACCCTCGCCGAGCAGACGCAGCACCACCCCGCGGCGTGAACCACCGCGGGCGTACAGCAGCCGGATCTCGGTGGCGCGCCGGTCGGCGCCGAGGACCGCGGCCAGGAGCAGCACCACGGTGGCGACGCCCGCGGCACCTGCCGGTCCGATCGCGCTCAGCGCCATCGCCGCGTGGTAGCGGGCGGCCGCCCGGGCGAGGACGTCGGGCAGGAAGGAGCTGATGCGCAGGTCCGCGCGCTTGGTCGCGGCGACCAGCGCCGTCGCGGCCCGTCCGGTCAGGAAGGGCTGGACGGCGGCGCGGATCCGGTCGAGCCGGTCGGCCCGCAGGGAGCCGGGGTCGACGGGCAGTCGCCAGAAGTCCTCGACGGTTTGGCCCCAACCGGTCAGCGCAGACAGGCTTGCGCCGTCGACGAAGCCGGTGGTCCGCCAGCGGTTGTCGCCGTTGGTGCCGAGGTTCAGGCAGGCTCGGTCCGGGCAGCCGAGGCCGTCCCAGAACGGGTCGAGCGGATCGTTGACGCGGTAGAAACCGGTCACCACGGCGGTCCGCCGCCCTGTGGGTCCGCCGGTGCCGCTGTCGACTACATCGCCGAGCTTGATGCCGACGGTGTCGGCGGCCGTCCGGCTCAGCACGATCGGCAGCGGGCCGGCGGCGGGCGCGTTGCCCGGCCACGTGCCGTCGGTGAGGGTCACGCGGTCGGCAAGGCCGTGCAGGTAGGCCAGGGAGAGCCCCGGGGCGGTCTCCTCGGCGAGCCGTGCGTACCCCGGGTTGTACATGTCGTTGAACGCGGTGCGGGTGCCGTGGGCCAGGCCCGACCGGGAGAGCGGGAGCTCCCTGCCGACCCGCGCGACGAGCTCCCGCTGCACGGCGTCGAGGCCGTCGGCGGTGTCGGTCGGCCGGGCTCGGGAGGCGGCGTGCAGGCTGGTCGGATAGATGCCCTGGTGGCTCACGTAGTCCGCGAGCGCCGCGTCCGCGTTCCGGTCCGCGACCCGGGGGAAGGCCGCCGCCAGGAAGACCGTGACGAGCACGAGGGCCGCCGTGAACAGTGCCGCGAGCGGGCTCGCGCGCAGCCTGGCGCGGACCCAGTGCGCGGGGCGGAGGGCGGGCCCGGGGGTGCCGGCTTCGGTGGTCACATCTCCTCCACGTGATGCGGCCGGGCGACCGTCTTTCTACTTCCTACGGTGGAGTCCACCGGGCGCGTTCATCGCTTCGGTCCGTGCGCAGTTCAGCTGCGGACGGACAAGGCCGAGGGGCCCGTCGGCGTTCGGATCAACGCCGACCGATCGCCGGATGACCGACGATGCTGTCAGATCCGACCGGGAGGCGGAAGGGATCTTCGCGAATCAATTCCGGTCCCGCCGGGATCCGTTGGACTTCTCTCCGCTACCTACAGGTCGAGCGGACAGCCCTTGACACTGACACCAGCCGACATGTCGTCGGACGGCCAGCCACCCGGGTCAGGGGAGAAGCGGCCGGACGGCCAGCCATTCCTGAAGCTGGTCGCGACTGCGACCGGGTCGTAGGTGTCCGATGATCAGGTCGAGGTGACCGGTCAGGTTCTTGAGGCGGCGTAGCTCACCGATCTGCTCGGCAGGCAGGGCCCGCCAGCGGGCGCCCAGAGCGCCGGCCTTCGCAGGACTCAGGGTGAGTTCGGCGAGGGTGTCGGCGGCGAGAGCGTCAGGGTCCCAGTCGGGGTCCTGGGCATCGGGGCCGAAGCGGTCGATGATCCACGCCCGGAGCATGAAGTCGTTCTGGGCCATGCGTGCCTGTTCCCAGGGGGCGTCGCCGTGCAGGCGCGCGTTGACCCGCAGGGACAGTTTCCCCCATTGCTTGCGCTCCGCCGGTCCGAGGCCATCCTCGGAGCGGTACGCGCGCAGGGCGCTGATCTCCCGGATGCCCTCCAGCTCGCCACGATGCCGACCAGGACGCTCGGCGAACGCGGCGAGCTGGTCGAACGTCAACACGCTGAGGTCTTCGGCCGGTTCACTTGTCGAGGCGGTGTCCATGGACATCAGCCTGTACCACTGAACGACTGACCGCTCGGCCGGCCTCCCCGGTCAGCGTCCGACCGGGGCGACCGGGGCGGCCTGTGCGACAGGCCAGCGGGGGCCGCCCGGGCTGCCCTGCCACGCCCACTGCTTCTCGGGGGTGACGGTGATCCCGTAGTCGTACAGTTCCGGCGAGCCGAGCGCCTCCCACTGGGACCAGGCGGTCATCACCTCGTCGCCGATCCGCCGCGGCCCGCCCTGGAACAGCACCGCGCCCCCGTCACCGTCCGCGGACAGCGCCGCCCACGAGCGGTCGCCGTCGTGGAACCAGACGTTGGCGCCGTCCTCGCCCCGGCCCGTCAGCACGACGGCGTCCGGGACGGCGACCCGCACCGCGAAGCGCAGGTGCCAGTCGTCGGCCAGCGGCGCCGGATCGCGTTCCACGACCCGCCGCATCTCGGGCCCGTCACCCTCGCGCACCGCCGTGTACGTGGCGTGGTCACCGCGCGTCGGAGCCGGCCCGCGCCGGTCGGCCATGAACTGCGCCAGGCCCTGCACCCAGCCCGTCGCGCTGCGCCCGTCGTCGGCAACGGTGAGGGCGACGTGGCCGAGCCTGCCCCAGGGGTAGACGATCCGGCCGCCCGGCTTCGTCGCCTCCACCCAGCCCCACGGGACGGCCTCGACGGCGTAGGTGGCGTGGAGCCGGTCGACCCTGGCGCCGCCGGGCGGCCCCGTGTGGGTGGCGTCGCCGGCCAGCACCTCGGCGTCGACCCCGGCGGCCCCCAGGCGCCCGCGGGCGAACGCCGCCAACTGCTCGTCGACCTCGGTCGACACCACCCGACCGGGTCCGGCCCGCCAGGCCGCCAGAGCACAGGTCCAGCCCTGCCCGCCGCCGACGTCCCACACCGTGTGCCCGGGCTCGAGCATGAGGCTGTCCAGCATGTCCGCCACCACGCCGGGCGCCGACAGACTGGAGGACGGCAGACCGTCGGTGACCTGGGTGATCGCCGCGCCGTTGACGTCGCCGTACAGCTCGTCCGCCCACCCGCCCGCATCAGTGGCGCGGTCCATCGCCACGTAGGCGCATTCGTCCCAGCGCCACAGCCGATCCGGTGCGAACAGGTCGCGCGGCAGCGCGGCCATGGCCTCGCGCAACCACGGCGAGTCCTCGGGCCACGCCCCGCCCTGCTCCATCGCCGCGTCCATCCGCACCCGACGCACCACCAGGTCGGCGTCGGGGCTCACGACTTCTTGTGCTTCCCGCCCGACGGCGGCGCGGGAGGCACCTGCCCGTCCTGGTTGCCCGGCGGCGGGCTCCCCTTCTCAAGCGGCGCCGGCGGCTTCTGGTGATCGCCCATGCTGCTCCCCTTCCACGTACACGCTGACTGGCCGACCATCCTGGCGCAGCCCGGCGCCGGCCGGTAGACGGCGTGCGGTCGCACTTCGAGGGCGTGCGGGTCTCGGGCGCGCGCATCCCGGGAGCGCGGCCAGGTACAGGCAGAGCCGGAGCCCGACATGCCGCAGACAGCTCCCGCCGGGCGCCTCGCCGCACCGCAAGTACGGCGACGGAGCCCGCCGGGCCGCGGCAAGCCGTCAGCGGCGGTGGGCCGCACATGTCATCGCCCTCGTGCTGCTGGCGGAGCAGGCCCGCGAGGAACGGTGCCTTCTCCGGCAGCGGTACTGGTGCCCGGTGTGTAGCGGCATCCTCCAGGCCGGGTTCGGGACCGGCTCTCGCTCAGTTCGTCGGCCGCGTGGGATGCTGCCCGGCATGATCAACTCTCCTGATACCGAAGCGCCGGGTGGGGCCTGGTCGTTCGCGGCGGCGCGTGAGCCGGCCGAGTTCCCCCTCGTCGGGGTCAACGGTGTGCCCGGTGTCGGGCACGCCGGGGACGGGAGGCGGACCCTGTGCGGGATCCGTGGCCAGTACCTGACGTTCTTCCTGCACCACTTCGAGCCGCAGGACCTGGCCTCGTGCCGGAAGTGCCGGGCGCTGGCCGAGGCGGCACCGTCACGGCCGTGCGGGCAGGAACGCCTGCACGACCTGCTCCTCCAGGAAGCCGACGACGGGCCGCTGCGGACGGACCTGCTCGCCGCGCTGCGCCGGGGCGCGCGGATCGCGTTCTGGGGCACCGGCCCGGCACACGGCCCCACCCGGTCCTACGCGCGGCTCGACCGGATGACGGAGGAAGCCGGCCCGGCCGCCGAGGCGCTCGCGGCGGCCGGCACCTCCGTCACGCTGGCCCGCGTCGAGGACACCGACCAGCAGTACCTCGTCGTCCTGCCGCCCGACGGCCGCGCCCGCATCGCGCGCGGCCCGGCGACCGCCTCTCCCGCCGCCTCGCCCACCCCTCCTGCGACGCCACCGCCCCCTCGGAACGCAGCGCAACCGGGCGACGGGCGGGACGGCCCGTGAGGCCTGCCCCGGTCCCGGCCGGCGCGAACCGTTCGGACCGACTCGACCGGCCGTTGCCTGGCCGCCGTCGACCCTTTCGTCGCCGACCGGACCGAGGAGAACCGGACCGTGGTGCGGGAGGCGTTCCTGGCCATCCCGGCGCCTCGTAGCGCCGATACGCGCTGGGCGACGTGGACAGAAAGGACGCACCGCTTCGGGTGCCGGTGACAGGGCCCGGGCGTGGCAGGGCAGCCCGGCTCCGGCCGGGAGCTGCCCGGGACTGCGCAGGGCGGCAGTCACGGGATGGCCATGGGCGACGTGGGTGGTGTCTACGTCTTCGTCTGCCGTGCTTGCCCCCGCTGGCCCACGATCCACCGGTACGACTGCTGAACTCCCGCGAGTCGTGGCGTTGCCGGCCCGCGGTGCTGGCACACCGGCCCGAGCGCTCCCGCAGTCGCTCGGGGTGCCGGCTGAACCTGCCGACCGGCCGGTGGGGCTCGATCATCGTCCGCTGGTTGTCCGCGAGTTGGTGACGCGTCACAGCCCACAGTCCTCCCTGTTCCGCTCTCGGAGGAGGGTGGAACCACAAGGCTGGTCACAACCTCACACAGGCCCTCATTCCCGTACGTCGTGGCGGTTGGTGAACCAACGAGGTCCGCCATCCCGTTGAGACATGTACCTGACCGCCCTCCGATCGAGAGTTGGCTGCCATGACCTCGAAGCGTGTTGTCCAGTCCTCCGTACTGACCGCCGTCCTGGCGCTGAGCGCAGGCTTGGCCCTGGCTCCCGCGGCGCAGGCCGCCACCCCCGACGCCGGAACAGCGCAGTCGGCCACCCCGACGGCGCCCGCCGGCTACGCGGTGCGCAGCACCAAGGTCACCCTGTCCAACCAGACCAGCAGCATGCTCTACCTCGGCTCGGCCACCCTGGCCCACGGGTGCTGGACCGCCGGCAGCCCCCTGCCCCCGAGCTACATCCTGCCGAACGTGGCCCCCAGCTGGAAAACCGAGTCGTGCGGGTTCCTGACGGGTACCGAGGGGCAGATCAGCTTCGGCGTGGACACCTGGAACGGGTTGATCCACTGGAGCAATCCCTATGCCGGGTCGAACATCAACGAGTGCACTGTCGGCGCGGGCCTCACGTGCGAGGTGATCGGCGGCAAGGGGAACACCGCCGAGGTCACCTTCGTGGTGCGGCGCGCCTGAGGCCCGACCACACCTGGTCGTGCGGAAGCCGCCCTCCTCGCCGTCGCCGCCCGCCATTCGTCCTGCCACGATTGCGACTTGATCGGGCGTCAGGTTCCCTCGGTGGTCTGTCGGAACTGTCTCGGACAGCGCGCCGGTTCTGAGCGGACCTCTGCGAGCGGCGATCTCGGTCGTCGACTCCCGGCCGGCGCGCGGCGCGGTCTGGCTGCGCCGCACCGGCCGCGGAGGCATCCGCGAGCCCTTGCTGCGTCCGCGACCCGAGGCGGGGCTGCCAAGACGTCGCGCTCCCGGTCGTGGACGGAATGGGGATCGGTTGCCGCCCCTGAGTCGAGCACCGCCTCAAGAGTGCTAACTTAGGCAAGCCTAACCAAGAAGCGCGATCACACAGCCCAGGGGGGCACCATGGCAGACCAGCCGACCCGCCGGACACCGCAGGCCCGCGAAGCACAGGTGCTGCGCACTGAGCGGATCACACCGCACATGGTGCGCCTGGTCCTCGGCGGTGCGGGGTTGGAGGACTTCGACGCCACCGAGTTCACCGACCACTACGTCAAGGTGCTCTTCACGCCCGAGGGCGTGAGCTACCCGGAGCCCTTCGACATGGCGCGGATCCGCGAGGAGTTCCCGCCCGAGCAGCGGCCGATCACCCGGACGTACACCGTGCGGGCCTGGGACCCGGCGCTGCGCGAGCTGACCATCGACTTCGTGGTGCACGGTGACGAGGGCCTGGCCGGGCCATGGGCGGCCCGCGCACAGCCCGGCGAGACGGTGCGCTTCCTGGGCCCCGGCGGCGGCTACGCCCCCGACCCGAGTGCCGACTGGCACTTGCTGGTGGGCGACGAGAGCGCGCTGCCCGCGATCGCCGCGGCGCTGGAACGGATGCCGGCCGATGCCGTGGTGCACGCCTTCGTCGAGGTCGCGGACGCCGCGGAGGAGCAGAAGATCGTCTCGCCCGCCGGGGCCGAGATCAGCTGGCTGCACCGCGGCGCGCGCCCGGTGGGCGAGGCGCTGGTCGAGGCGGTGGGCGCGCTGGAATTCCCCGCCGGGGCGGCATCCGCGTTCGTGCACGGCGAGGCAGGCTTCGTGAAGGAACTGCGGCGCCTGCTGCGCGTGGAGCGGGGCATCCCGCGCGAGCGGATGTCGGTCTCGGGCTACTGGCGGTCAGGTCAGAGCGACGAGGCCTGGCGGGCAGCCAAGCGCGAGTGGAACGCCCAGGTGGAGGCCGAGCAGGAGCAGGCCGAACAGGAGTCGACCGGCTGATCCGCGCCGCCGGGTAGCCGCCCGCACCCCGCCTCCGCCCGTACCCCGCCCCGCCTCCGTCGGCGCTGTGCACGGAATCGTTGTCCTCGCCGCGCGCGCCTCCGGCCCAGTACCGGTTTCATGATCGCTGAGGGAGAATTCCAGCAGGCCAATTCGGCGCAGTCGACTGGGGGTTGGGCGATGTCGAGGCTCTTCGGCGGGCGGGGCGGCGGCAGGGGAGACGAGGGAAACGAGGGTGCGCAGGAGCTGGCCAGGTCACTGGCCAGGCAGGGGGCCTGGGGCGGTCTGTGGAAGCTGGTGCTGTCCCTCCCCTTCCTGCAGGTCGTGGCGGCAGCCGCCCACCTGAAGCCGTCGCGGTGGCACCCGCAGGGCATGGCGGAGCGCCAGCTGGCCCAGTTGCTGGCCGAGACCGACCGTCGTGAGGTGGCGCGGGTCAGCGAGTCGGTCCACGCGTCGGCGTCGAGGGTGCTGCCGTCCGCCCTCAACGCCGCCGGCCCGGTCGGCTTCTGCCATCAGCTGCCGCTGGCCGCGATCAACCTGATCGGCGAGGACCTCCACCAGTGCCGGATCGTGGCCGTGGACCGTACCGGCGTCCTGAACGAGTTCTACGAAGGCCCGACGAACCATGTGTCGCTGTGCTGCGTGGACGCGGAGACCGCGGTCGCCCTGCGCGAGTTCGCCGCGGACGACCACCTCGGCCACGGACCGATCAGCGCCATCACGTTCACCGCCGACTCCCTGATCACGGCCGGTCTGGACCGGGGCCTGCAGCGGTGGCAGGTGGTCGGCGACCGCCTGCGCCCGCTGCACCCCGCCTCGTTCCCGCCACCCAGGGCCCTGCACAGGCTCAGCCCCGTGCCCGCCTGGGACCTCCTGATCGGGGACGGCGGCAACGAGAACTTCTTCTACGACCAGACGTCCCTGGACAGCCGGACCTCGCCGTCCTTCCTGGGCTCCCTCGACACCGGCATCGGGCACTTCGAGTCAGCACCGTACGGCAGGCTCGCCGTCTACGAGGGCGGCCTGTTCCCGCCGACCCGCGAGAGCGCCGACGGCTTCTACTCCACCGTGGTCCTCGACCTCGACCACCTCCTGAACCTGCTGGCCAGACGGCTGTCGTCGCTCTCCCGTGCGGACGCCGACCGATCGCGCGCCACCCGCGCCGACGCCGACCGCTACCCGCTGTCGGACTCCGCCCGGAACGTCCTCGACTGCCTCGAAGCAGCCGCCGAGCTGGTACCCGAACTCGCCCGGTGACCCCGCGATTCGTCCACGTCTACTACCAGCCAAGGCGGCGTCCTCCCATCGATGTCCCCACCGACCGGGCACCTCGCTCGCGCCGGAGCCCCGTTCGACGTCGGCGGTGGTGCGCGCCGGCCCGTCACCGCCCCGGGACCCGCACCCCCACCTCGCCCAGCACCGCTGACCGCCTCCTCCTCCACCTGCTGCGCCGCATGAATCCGGTGATGCACATTAATCCCCCCCCGTGAAGGCCTCGTACATCGGCGAATCCGGCGCCAGGACGCACGGAGTGCCGGAATTCATGCGTACAGCGCCTGCCGGGAATTCGCGGCCGGTCGACTGGACTGCGCTACATCTCTCACCAGCTCAAATGCAAAGCAGATCGGTGATTATGCCTGTTCAAGTAACTGACTGCTCCTTCGGCTACCGCAAGGGCTCCCGAGTTCTGGACTCCTTCAGTCTCAGCCTGGGAAGAGGGTGCAGTGTGCTGCTCGGCCCGAACGGCGCCGGCAAGTCGACCCTGCTGGGTCTGATCGCTTCCGCGCTCAGGCCCGAGACCGGCCGCATCACCCTCGACGGGCTGGACACGAGCAGTTCCAAGGACCTCAAGGCCTACCGCCGAAGGGTCGGCTGGCTCCCTCAGCAAGTGCGGCCGGTACCCGGTCTGCGGGTGCGGGAGCAGGCAGCCTACGCGGGCTGGCTCAAGGGCATGTCGCGAAGTGAGGCCTGGGAGCGGTCCCAGCGGGCCATCGACAAGGTCGGGCTCACCTCGCTCGCAGATCGGCGCAGTGGGGAGCTTTCCGGTGGTCAGTTACGGCGGCTGGGCATCGCCCAGACCTTGGTGCACGATGCCCAGGTCGTGCTCCTGGACGAGCCCACCGCGGGACTCGACCCGGTGCAACGCGGAGTCTTCCGGGAGCTGATCGGGGAGCTGCGCCACCTCACGAGTTTCGTCGTCTCCACTCATCAGACCGAGGACCTGGCCGAGATCTACGACTCGGTCGTCGTCCTCGACCGGGGAACCGTGCGCCACCAAGGGCCCATCGGGTCCTTTCTGGCGCTCGCGCCGCACGATGCCTCCGCGGAACGGCGTGCCGAGACCGCCTACGCCAGCATCGTCACCGGGGAGGTGTGACCGTGCCCTGGCGCAGCATCATCCGGATCTCGTCGGCACTGCGGGCCATGCCCGTCCTGCTCGTGTGGATCGCGATGTACAGCGGCAACATGGCCGGCTGGATCACCGACGGCTACTGGCCTTCCGTCACGGCCCAGAGCAGTTTTCTGCTCAACTTCACGGCGCCCGCCGTCGCGGCCTGCGGGGCCTGGGAAGGCCTCAAAGTGCGCCAGTCCGCGGTCCTCCGTGCGGCGCCCACCCGTTCCGCCGCCGCAATCGCCCTCTCCGTCCTGGCCCCGACCCTGGCACTCGGCACGGTGTCCGTCCTGGCCGCCCTTGCCCTGTTCGTGCCGCAGGCCAGCGGCTTTCCGGGCTGGTCCACCCCTGTCATCATCCTGCTGGAACTGCTGGTCGTCCTCGCGCACACCGTGGTCGGTTACGTTCTCGGACAGGTTCTTCCGCGGCTGCTCGCCGTACCCCTGGCCCTCGTCGCCAGCTTCCTGTGGATGGCCTACCCGTCGGCGCTCAACGTCTTCTGGGTTCGCCAGCTCAACGGCCGGAACCTCACCGAATGCTGCGCGCCGGACCAGGTGCCGGCCA
This sequence comes from Kitasatospora sp. NPDC127121, assembly GCF_042677305.1. Classification (NCBI taxonomy): domain Bacteria; kingdom Bacillati; phylum Actinomycetota; class Actinomycetes; order Kitasatosporales; family Streptomycetaceae; genus Kitasatospora; species Kitasatospora sp. NPDC127121. The sequence continues at coordinate 34,495 of NZ_JBHXTQ010000014.1, forward strand.
CCCGGGCGGTCCTCGCGCCGGTCATCGTAGGTGTCGGGATGGTGGCCGCCGCCTGGATGTGGACGAGGCTGCGAGGGAACAACCGGCTGACCGCCATCTTGGCGTTGGCGGCCACGACGGCGGCGGGGGCGTGGATCGCCGCACCGCTCGGCTACCGTGCGGCGCAGGCACGCCCGGAAAGCGAGCAGACCTGCACCACGACGGCACCGCGGGTGTGCCTGTGGCCCGAGCAGCAGGCCGATGCCGCCCGTATCACCGACTGGGCGGTCGAGGCCCAACAGCGTCTCCATACTGTCGGTCTGGCGCAGTCCGCGACAGTGTCACCGTTCTCCGCCCGGCCCGGCAAGGACGAGGTGCAGTCACTCGTCGCGCTGGGATACATCCCCAACCGGGCTCCCGACTGCGCCAAGGAGCCGTTCGCCCGCTGGCCCGGCTCCGAGGCCGTCGCCCCACTGTCGTCCTGGCTGAAACTCACGGCCGGCGTCACCCCCAAGTCGGTCGAAGGCCGTTATCGACCACAGGAGGTGCAGATCGCCCGTCAGGTCATGACGCTCCCGCACGACGAGCAGCTCGCGTGGTTCCGGAAGAACGCGGACACCTTGGGCCGTTGCGACGCCAAGCCGGCTCTGGACCCCGTGCAGTACCACCAGCCGGGCGCGCCCTCCTTCCAGGCGGCTCGATGAGCTGGTGGCTGCGCATCAGGTACGTCCCCGCCGTCGCCATCGGCCTGCTCTCCTGCATCCTGCTGGGCAGTGGCCGACTCCGTGACGGTTCCCATCCCGGTGGTGATCGGCGGGCTGACGTTCGACCTGCCCATGTCCTCACTTCTCCCTCTGGTTCCCGTCTGCCTGATCCTGGAGGGCCAGGCCCGCGCCGACGGCGTTGCGGAGCGCGTGGCGGTCCGCGCCATGGGTGGATGGGACGCGGCCTTCATGGCCGTCTGCGTCCTGGTCTGCGCGCTGGCCGCCGTCGTGGCATCCACGGCGGGTGCGGGCAGCGCCGCCACCGCCCTGGCCCGCGACTTCGCCGGCTACCTCGGCCTCGCCCTCATCATCCGGTGGCTCGGGGGAGCACGCCTCGCCACGGTGGCCACCGCGCTGTTCCCCTTCCTGTGCGTCTCCTTCGGCCTGGTGCACAACAGGCCCGGCATCTGGGCCTGGCCACTGCACGACGCCTCATCAGTTACCGCTTCCACGCAGGCTCTGATCCTGCTCGCCGTCGGCGCCGTCTCGCTGTTCCTCCCCCCGCTGCGCCGACACGACGCCGTCAATGACGAGTGACGGTCCCTCTCCGCTCGGGCCAGTCGGGATGCCCGACGGGCCCGAGGGGTGCTGGAGCTGGAGACCGCAGCCGTCCACCTGGTGCGGGGATCGGTCCCGGGCCGGGTGTGTGCAGTCCAGCCGGGCGGCGGCAGGGCGGGTTCACACCTGGAAGCTCTGGATGTCCGATGTCGTGCTCGTGAAGCCGTTGGTCGAGATGACCCTGACCTGAACCTGTGTCCCCGGGGGGAACTGGCTGTGGTCGATCGTGATCGTCGGGTTCTTCAGGCCGACCCCGACGGTCTGCCAGGTCCGTCCGCCATCCGTGCTCACCTGGGTCGCGAAGGTCTGACCGTCCTGCGGGGCCGGGCCGAAGTCCAGGGCCAGCCCGACGTTCCCGTCCTGCGCCGTCGTCGGGCGGGCGCCGCGCAGGGCCGGGGCCGGGGCTCCGGGGCGGAAGGTGTCCACGACCTGCCCTCCGACGAGCAGTTCGACGGACGCCGGATCGGCCCCCACCGGGAGGACCTCGTCGACCAGGCCGGTGCGGTCCTGCCCCGGCTCCGGGTCCGACGACAGCTTGACCGTGACCGGGAAGTCCTGCGGCGGTGCACCGCCTGCCTGCTGGATCCGCAGCACCACCGGCACCTCGCCGTCCGGGCCGGCGCCGTCCGGCTGCCCGGCCCGTCCGGCGGGGGCCGGCTGGGCCGGTTGTCGGGCCGCGGCCGACACCGGATTGACGAAGCGGATGTCACCGGCGCGCTGGGTGAGGTTGACGGTCCCGATCACGCTGACGAGCTGCCCGGTGTCGGGCCCCGCTCCCCGTGCCGCTTCGTCGGCCGCCGGCATCGGGGCCGCCGCGGTGGTCACCGAGAGTTGCGGGAACCGGTCGTCGGGGCGGCCGCCGGTTCGTGTGGTGACTCTCAGTTCGTGGGCGGCCTCGCGCAGCGGAGCCACTGGGGTCGGCGCCGGGGCGCCGGCTGCGAGGGAGTCCTCGGCCAGCAGGCGCTGGCGGATGCCCTCGTAGGTGTAGCTGCAGGGCCACTGGGAGTTGCAGTAGGTCATGACGTCGTGCCACGGCACGCCCGGCCGGGCGGCCATCGGCAGATTCAGCTGGGGGTCGCCCACGTCGAATCCGGCGTAGCTGTTCGCGTCGTTGGCCAGCTGTCCGTTCTGGAACGGGTAGTTCTGCAGGTCGTCCTTCGATTCTCCGCAGAATCCGGGGTGCTTGCGGCCGTAGGTGTGGCCGAGTTCGTGCCCGCCGTACCAGTCGGCGTACGTGCCGTCGAAGTCCCAGCCCCACGTCGCGGCACCGCACGGCGCCGAGGCGACGGTGGTGGGGTCGGGTGTGGCGGGCACCCCGGAGGCGCATCCGCGCATGAAGAACCCGCCGTCGGCCGCCTGGCCGAGGTAGTGGGTGCGCCGGTCACCGCCGGCGCTGATGTCGAGCGCGCGGATGGCGGCGAGCTGGGCGTTGGTGTCGGTGCACTGGAACGGCGGGGTGGCGGTGACGTCGATGATGGTGTGCGGCGCTTCGATGACGTCGGCCACCGGGTAGGCGCGCTTGAGCCAGCTGATCAGGAAGGTGTAGTCGATGTCCCGCGGGGTGTAGGTCACTGGTGGGTTGCCCATGGTGTAGCGCAGCCCCAGGACTCGGACCCGGAGCGGCGGGGACTGCGTGAACCAGACGGCGGTGGCGCCGGGCGGCGTGTTGAACGGGACGTCGGCGCCCGTCATGGTGTCGGTCAGGGCGATCGAGCTCACGCTGAGTGCCCCTTCGGCCGTCAGTGCGCTCGGCACGACGAAGTTGAGGCTCAGGCCGGCGTCGGCTCGACGGGTGGGTACGTCCTTGGGCGCGGTCGGATCGAGGGAGACGGTATTGGCCGAGGAAACGGTGATCGGGGTGTCGGTGGGTGATCGGAGCAGGGTCACGGTGCCGTTCACGCCGGTGGCGGGGCCGCTCGCGCCGCTCACGTAGGCGCGGATCACGGTGACCTTGCCGGCGATCAGGGTGACGCTGTGCTGGAGGTCCTGAATGGCCTGGGTGACCTCCGTGGCGTCCAGCACGGCGAGCGTCTGAGTCGTCATGGCTGACTCCTTGGACGAGCGTTCCGGCCCTTTCAGGCTATGCCGCTCAGGGGCCGTTCGCCTGTACGGCGGCGGCGCCAGAAGGGGCTCAGGGGCCAACGTTGCTCCTGGGTATAGGCGTACCCGTGATTTCTTCGGTAGGCCGCCGCGATCCCGTCCAGGAACGCCGTGTAGTCGGCGAGCGCTGCCGTCGTCCGTCCCCCGTCGGCGAGGCAGTCGGCCACGGCCCGTCCGGCGCGGGCACCGGTGTGCAGCGCGGTGAGGATGCCCTGCGAGGAGAGCGGGTCGAAGGCGAGGGCGGCGTCCCCGGCCGCCACCCAGCCGGGCCCGGCCGCCGGGGTGAGCCGCAGGCCGTGAGCCGGCGCCCAGCGCGGCACGGGTGTCGCGGCCGGACCGTGCCCGGTCAGGCGGCGCCGGACGTGGACGGTGCGACTGAGCGCGTGCCAGAAGCCCTGTGGGGTGCGCAGGGACGGGGTGGCGAGGTCGGCGTCGGTCAGATGGGCGACCAGGCGCCCGGCCGGGATCCGGGTGGTGTACCACCAGCCGTGCGGCGCCGCCTCCACCAGGGTGCGGGCCTCGGCGTCCGCCGGGTCCGACGGTTGGCCCTGGTCCGACGGTTGCCCCGGGCGCGAAGGGCGCGAAGGGCGCGACGGACGGCGGTCGGGGAACACGACGTACGCGGCGACGAGCCGGTCCTGCCGCCAGCGGCGGCCGTTGCGGCGGCCGATGACACAGCGTCGGCCGGTCGCGTCCACCGTCCAGCGGGCGGACAGCTCCGTCACGGCGCCGGTGGCTGGCTCGCGGACGGTCAGCCGGTCGTCGAGCCGGTCCAGTACGGTGGCCTGCCGCAGTTCGGCACCGGCCGCGACGGCCGCGTCCCGCAGGAAGGCGTCGAAGCGGAGCCGGTCGAGGTGCCAGCCGTGGCCGTACGGGTCGAACAGGTGGCTGCGGCCGTGCAGCGCGGCCGATCCCCAGGCGGCGTACGTGCCGGTGGAGACGGGGTGACCGGAGGCCAGGAAGGCCTCCAGCAGCCCGAGGTCGCCCAGCAGCGGTCGGGCGGCGGGCGGCAGGAACTCCCCGATCTTGAACACGGGTTGGGCGGAGAACACGGCGGCGGACGCGACCGGGGACGCGACCGGAGACGTGGTGGCGGACATGGCCGGGGACGCGACCGGGGACATGGCCGGGGACGCGGCGCCTGGCCGGTGCCGGCCGCCTCCGCCGTCCAGGAGCGTGACGCGGTGGCTGGCCCGGGCGAGGACGAGCGCCGCCACGGCGCCCGCCGGTCCGCCGCCCGCGACCACGGCGTCGACCGGACCGGACGGGCGCACGCGAACCGGCGGGTGAGGGGTCACCGGTTGGGCCGCAGGCGCTTGACCTTGTCGATGAACCCGACCGAGACCTCCTCGTCGGGGGCGTCCGCCATGGTGGCCGCGGTGGCCAGCGCGGCCGCGCCCAGAGCCGGGTCGGCGCCGCGGTCCACGTGCACGGTCATCAGGTTGCGCCCGGCCGGCGGGGCGGGCTCGGCCGGGAAGCTCACCTCGGACTCCACCAGGACCTCCGCCGGCAGCCGGGGGTCGTCGGTGGGGCCGACCCGGCGCTCGACCACCCCGAGCTTGCCGAAGTCCTGCACCATCGCGTTGATGGCGGCCATGTAGTCGCGGGGCAGCCAGCGGAGCCAGGTCCGCCGGTTCTGGAACGCGGCCAGGCGGTCGGCGATCGGGCGGGTGGTGTCCATCACCACCTCGTAGTCCTCCTCGGCGAGCACGTGGTTGGGCACCCGGGCCGGCCAGAAGGTCGGCAGGTACGGGTCGTACGGGCCGAAGCCGAGCGAGACGCTGTACTCGTAGCCCGACCGGCAGCTCGCCGTGTCGGTCTGCCACGGCACCGCCATCCACCGGGTCAGGCCGCCCGGGCCCTGGGCGTGCAGCGGGCCGTCGAGGGAGAGCGCGAGCTCCGGCGTCAGCGTCTGGCCGTAGTCGGGCGGGGCGGGCGCCAGCGGGTCGCGGTGCCGCACCCGGAACGGGCTGCTGTACAGGGTGATGTGGCGCATCGGCCAGGTCAGCTCGCAGCCGGGGTGGAAGGCGTCGGCGAGGCAGAACGACAGGGCCGCCCGGTCGAGGGTCCCGGGCTGTTCGGCGAACGGGACGTCGTCGAGGGCGGCGGGCGGCGCGGCCGTCGGGTCGTAGTCGTCGGCGAAGTCCCCGCGGGCCCACCGCTGCAGGAGGCGGTACTGCAGCGCGGAGAGCGTCATGTGCTGGCGCACGGACTGGGGCGGCAGGTTCATCGCGTCGCCGTAGACCGCAGGCCAGGGCACCGGCGACATGCCGTCGCGGTTGTAGTCGCGGACGGAGAGCCAGATCTGCCGGCGCAGCTCCCGCTGGACGGGCGAGGGGTCGGCCAGCGCGGCGACCCGGGCGGGGTCGAGGAGGTACTCGCGCCCGCCGAAGCCGAACTGGGTGGACAGGCCCTTGTTGACCCACTGCAGGCCGGACAGCCGGCGCAGCACGGGCAGCACGTCGCGGGTGAACGAGACCTGCTGCGGCTCGGGGAGCTGCCCGGCGCTGAAGAAGGAGTCGCGCACCAGGTCGTACATCGTGCGCACCGAGGCGAGTTCGGGCGCGTAGTTGGGGGGCGCGGTCACCACCCAGGCCGGCTCGACCGGGATCGGCCGTCCGTCGATGCTCACCTCGGCGGTGACCGGGCCGTCGGAGGTGTCGTCGTACCAGCCGTCGTTGTTGGCGAAGGTGTCGGCGGGGGTGCCGGTGGAGGAGGCCGAGACGCCGTGGCCGCCGAGGAAGACCAGCCGGCCGCCGTCGTCGGTGCGCAGTTCCCCGAGGTAGACCGGTTTGCCCATGAAGGTGCCGGTGTCGAAGCGGTACTCGGGTTTGTCGGAGCGGTTGCGGCCGCGCACCGAACGGGGGCCGGGGTCGATGACCAGGAGGTCCGTGCGCTGGTCGGCCTGGATCTTGGGGTTGCGCAGGTTGCTGTCGTCGGCCTGGTTCGCCTCCGGGATGTCGAGGGCGATCTGGAACTGGTACCAGGCCGCCTTCGCGTTGGCGACGTGTACGGTCCAGCGCAGGTCGGCGTTGTCGGCGGTCAGTTCGGCGACCGGCTCGCCGGCGGCGTTGTAGCCGTACACCCGGAACCGGACGCCCTGGCGCTTCAGGGCGCCGGTGACGTCCTTGTAGCTCCCGACCGGCAGCGGGGCCGGATCGTCGACCTCGGGGCCGAGGACGAAGTCGTCCATCGTGCTGTCGCCGACCCGGGCCACGCCGATGGCCGGGTGCACGGCTGCCCGGACGATCCGGGTGTCGCGGGCCGCCGGCGGGGTGATCTGCGGGCGGGCGGGGCCGGGCTCGGCCGTCGGGACGCCGTTCACGTCGCGGCGCTGTTCGGCCGAGGCCAGGTACACCGTCCTGCGCACCTCGGCGATGCTGCCCACCGGGGTGTGCTCGGCGAGAGCGTGCCACGGGTTGAGGGAGAGGTTCTCGCCGTACGCGGCCTGGCCGCGGGCTGTGACGTCCTGCTGCTGGAAGGTCAGCCGGGCCACCTTCACCGGGGCGCTCTCGGACTCCTCCCACCGCACCGTCGCCTGGTCCAGCGGCATCTTCTCGTCGTCGGTGCGGAACTGGAGCATCAGGTCGAAGGCCGCCGGACCGGCCTTGAGCCGGTGGACCAGGTCGGCGCCGAGGTAGGTGGGGTCCTCGTCGGGCGGTGTCGCCGCCGGGTCGGCCGGCTCGCAACCGGCGGGCACCAGCTTGTACTTGACGAAGCGGTCCGGTCCGAAGGCGTAGGGCAGCACGCCCCAGTAGGTGGCGGTCAGCACGCTCTGCTCGAACGTGGCCATCGCGTCGAGGATCCCGGCGGTGACCGGATGGGCTTCCAGGTACTTGTCGTAACTTCCGTCGATGACACCGGCCTTGGTGAACTCGCACATGTCCTGGGCGGTGTCGACGAAGAAGACGTCGAAGTTCTGCAGCAGGAGGTCCTGGGTGCCGGCCTCGGCGTAACCCTCCAGCAGCTTCGGGCCGGGCACGCCGAACAGCTTGATGCCGACGCCGAGGGTGGTCTTCAGGTCGGGAGCGCCGGGCACGGTGTCGCTGGAGAACCGCACCCAGGCGGGCAGGCCGCCGGCCTGGGTGCGGGCGCTCTCCAGGAACCCGACGCGCAGGTCCGACGGCAGGTCGTCGGCGACGGTGAGCGTGCCGCGGGCCACACCGTGCGGCTTGAGGAACACCGGCCGCTTGACGGGGTCCTGGCCGCGGGCCATCCGCACGCCCTGGGTCAGGTCCACGAACATCTGCTTCAGTGCGCCGGCCGCGTCCTCGGCGCAGCCGGGCAGGGGCGGCAGCCCCGCGGTGTCGTCGAAGGGCTCGGGGGTCCCGGTCATGTTGTGCTCCCGTCGGTGCGCTGGTGGAGGGGTCCAGGCCGGTGGAGCACCTCGGTCGACGTCGCGCGGCTTCCGGACCCCGGTCAATCGTGCACAGACCTTCGAGGGGCTGCGCGCCGACGTACGCCCGAAACGACCAGGCGGCGGGCCCGCTGCGCGCCGCCTCACTCCAACCGGCCAGCAGCGCTCGCCCACCCCGGGGTCCGGTGGCAGCGTCTTCGGTGACCGGTGCCGTCAGTGGCCCGGTCGGCCCGGCCGACTGCCCCGAGGAAAGGAAGGTACATGACCAGAAGAGGATTCAGTGTCACCGTCCAGGGCGACCTGGAGGGGGACGTGCTGCAGCGGATCGGGGACACGGTGCGAAGGCTCATCCTCGACCAGGTCGCCGAGCTCGACCTCGCGCCGCCGCTGCGCGAGGTGCCGCTCGGCGGGGCCGGTTCTGCCGGCGACGCGGTGGACGCGCTGCTGAAGCGGCCGGGGCCGATCGGGTTGCAGATGGAGCAGGAGTAGTAGTGACCGAGACCGAGGCCGGCCCGGCCCGAGCCGGGGCGACCTGCCCGAGCAGCCTGTGCGCCCCGGGCCACCTGCTGCTCGGCATCGTCCGGCAGGACGGCACCGTCGCCGCACTGCGCCCGCCGCTGACGGTGGACGCCGAGTTCACGGCCCGGGCCTCCGCCCCCGGTCTGCGCCCGCCCGAGGCACGGTTCCGCTTCGCCGGGCCCTGCGTCGAAGCGGCCTGCGGCCAGTGGGAAGGGTCCCGCTGCTCGCTCGGCGACGCGGTGGCCCATGCCGCGTACGAGGTGGGCGCGGACGACCCGGACGCTCCGCTTCCCCCGTGCGCCGTCCGCTCCACCTGCCGCTGGTGGCAGCAGAGCGGTTCCGCCGTATGCCGAGTCTGCGACCGGATCGTGCACACCATCAAAGCGCCCGCCGAGACCACCAGTTCGAGGACACTCTCGAAGCCTGGGATGTCTCCGTCCTGGCCCGGGTCTCCTCATGGCAGTGAGGAATGCACCGCTGATGCTTCAAGTTCCCGCGCGGCCGGATCGGGCCCTGTCGCCCGCGCGAGCGCCCCCGCGGCAAATCAGCGGAGTCACCGAAGGGCGATTTCATAACAGCCTGTCTTCACTATGAATACTCAGAGTGACTGCTATATGTGGGTACATGACACATGAACAGCACTCAGCGCCTCCTGGGCAGCGCCCGCGGCGCGTCCGGACGGCCCGGCTCGCCGCAGGGGCCCTGGCCCTGATGGTCGGCGCCGCAATGCCCCTGTGCCTGGACACCGGCACCCAGGCGCAGCCTCGGGCCGGCGGCTCGCCCCTGGTCAGCGAGACGTTCACCCAGGCCACCGCCCCGGAGTTCACCGGCGTGGGGTCGGCCTGTCTCACCGGCGCGCCGGCTGCCGCCGCGCCCGGCCCCGGGGACCATCCGCTGGGCGGCTGCCCGGGCGGCGTGGGCCCGGTGCCGCCCCCCGACGGTGCGCCGCACGGCTATCTGCGGCTGACGGACGCGTCCAACGACCAGGCCGGCGCGGTCCTCTACAACAACGCGCTGCCCGCCAACCAGGGCCTCGATGTCACCTTCGACCAGTGGCAGTACGGGAGCACGACCCCGGCCAACCCCGCTGACGGCATCTCGTTCTTCCTGGTGAACGGCGACGGCGCGCTGGCCCACCCCGGCGCCTTCGGCGGCAGCCTCGGGTACGCGCAGAAGCTTCCAGACGACGACCCCACCGCCACCTTCCTGCCCGGTGTCGACCGCGGCTACCTGGGCGTGGGGCTCGATGTCCTCGGGAACTATTTCGGCGACTGGGAGCACCGCGGCAACGGCTGCCCCACCCGCTCGCCCGCCGGGACGGCGTTCCGCGTCCCCGGTCCCGGGGCCAACATGGTCACGGTGCGCGGCCCGGGCGACGGGATCGAGGGCTACTGCTTCCTGACCGCCACCACCAGCAACTTCAGCACCACCGCACCCTGGCCGTCGACGCTCCCGGGCACCCTGCAAGGACCGCTCACCGCGCTGCCCCCGGGGGCCACCCCCGCCCAGGCCGAGACCGCGCTCGAACCCTCGCGCCGCCGGGTCCATGTCGAGCTCACCCCGACGCCCGCCCCGGTGCTCACCGTGTCGGTCGACTTCAACGACGGCACCGGCTCCCACCAGGTGCTCAGCACGCCCGCCCCGCAACCGGTGCCCGCCACCTACAAGTTCGGGTTCGCGGCCTCCACCGGCCTGTTCACCGACGTGCACCTCATCCGCAACGTGGTGGTGAGCAGCAACCAGCCGCTGCCGCAGTTGAACCTCGTCAAGCAGGTCCGGCAGCCGCTGCCCGGTGACCTGGTGGCCGGGACACGGGTGCCGTACGACTTCGTGGTCACCAACTCCGGTGCCACGGACATCACCGGCCTCGCCGTCAACGACCCGAAGGTCGGCCCGGTCTCGTGTCCCACGACGACGCTCGCGAGCGGCCATACGGTCACCTGCACGGCCACCTACACCGTCACCACCGCCGACGTGACCCACGGTTCCATCGACAACACGGCCACCGCGACCGGCACCTCGGGCGGCCAACCGGTCTCCTCGCCGCCGTCCTCGCAGAGCGTGCCGATCGAACGGCCGCCCGGCCTCGCCATCGAGAAGCAGGCGCAGACGCCCGGCCCCTACACGGTCGGGCAGACGGTCACCTTCCGCTACACCGTCCAGAACACCGGGGGCACCGAGCTGACCGGCGTCCACGTGACCGACGACCACGTCGCCGACATCACCTGCCCCTCGACCACGCTCGCCCCGGCGGAGAGCCCGGGCGACCGCACCACCTGCCACGGCACGTACACGATCACCGAGAACGACGCCACGGCCGGCTCCGTCACCAACACCGCCACCGCCACCGGTACGGCGAACGGACAGCCGGTCACGTCCCCGCAAACCCAGCTGACGCTGCCGATCGGGGCGCCGCACCTCACCCTGAAGAAGCGGGTCCTCTCGCGCGGCCCCTTCGCCGTCGGAGACACGGTGGAGTACTCCTACACGGTCACCAACACCGGCAGCACCGACCTGCACGGCGTGCTGGTCGACGACGACCGCATCGCCGACGTCAGCTGCGCCGCGACCACGCTGACGCCCGGGGCCAGCACCACCTGCCACGGCACCTACACGATCACCCTGGCCGACATCGAAGCCTGCAAGACGGCCCACAACCGCGGCGGCGGCGAGAAGGGCTGCGACATCACCAACGTGGCGTTCGCGGCGGCCACCGACCCGCACGGGAACCCGATCGTCAGCGAACCCGCCAAGGCCACCATCACCGTGGGAGAGAAGAAGGACTCCTACTGCCACAAGCACCCCGGCCACGGCCACTGCCGCAAGGGACTCACCGAGCCCGCGCCCGACCAGGAAGACGACTGACGACACCTCGCCACCCCCGGCCCTCGCGCCCCCTTCCCGCACCGCGCCCCCTTCCCGCACCGCGTTCACGCGCCGCTTCGTCTAGGGTCCGGGCCGGTCGGCGTTCCACCCCTGCGGCAGGGCCTCGTCGCAGAAGACACGGACGAAGTCCTCCTCGCGCACGATGTTGAGCTGCCGGCAGGACGGGCAGCGGCGGAACAGCACCTCGTGCGTGAAGCCGGACGGGCGAACGACCCTGGCCTGATCCAGGGCGCCGGCGACGGCCGGCCACGAGCTGACGTCCGGGCAGTAGTCGGTCGACTGGTTGCCGACCTCGTCGACCGCCCACCGCCCGGACCCCTCGCGGAAACCGGCCTCACCGGCGCCCAGGACCATGTCTCCACCAGCAAACACGCCCACGTGCTCACCGCGGCGCGGTACGAGTCGCAGGGCCTCGGCCCGGCCTGATCGACAACGAAGGTGAAGGGCTCGGACAACACGCTCCCCGGTTCCACCACGTCGGTGTGTTCTCCGGGTGTTCGGAGATCTGCCGCTGACGTCGTCGACCCCGACGCGGCCCAGTCTGAGCTAGGTTCTCCCCGTGACTCCTCCTCGGCGTAAACGCCGGGGCTTCTCGTTAACCCTGGCGGGCGTCGCGACGGGCCAGCCCGGCCCGTAGAACGTTGATGGCTCCTACCGTGTCGGCGTGCGCGCGGTGGCCGCAGGCGACGCAGTGGAACTTCTCCTGAGTGGGCCGGTTCTCCTTCGCGGTGTGCCCGCATTCAGGGCACTCGCGGGAGGTGTTGCGGGGGTCCACGGCGATGACTTCCCGTCCGGCGCTTTCAGCCTTGGCGTGCAGGATCGTCAGGAACACCCCCCAGCCGGCATCCGAGATCGAGCGGTTGAGTCCGGCCTTGGCCGCGGCACCGTTGGGCAGGAAGACGCCCGGTTGGTCGGGGTCGGGCTTCGGCGCGGGGGCCGCGAGCATGTTGCGGATCTTCAGGTCCTCGTGCGCGATGAAGTCGTGCTCACGGACCAGCCCGAGGGCGGCCTTGTGGGCGTGGTCGAGCCGTTGACGGCGCACCTTGCGGTGCAGGTCCCCGATCCTCCGGATGGTCTTCTCCCGCCGGTTGCTGCGTCGCTTGCACCGGGACAGGGCCTGCTGTGCGGCTTCGAGCTTCGCGGCGGCGGCACGGGCGTGACGCGGGTTGGGAACGAACCCGCCGCCGGAGTCGGCGAGGAAGTTGGCTATCCCGAGGTCGATGCCGACCACGCTGCCGGTCGGGGGCAGCGGCTCGCAGTCGCCCTGCTCGGCGGTCAGGATCACGTACCAGCGGTTGCCCTCACGCTTGACCGAGACGGTCCTGACCCTGCCGGCCACCGGGCGGTGCTGGTTGATCTTGACGTGTCCGACGCCTTGTAGACGGACGCGGGTCACGGGGTCGTGCGGGGTGGAGTCCCAGCGGCAGCCATCCCCGTCCTTGGGAAACTCCACCGTGTCGAACCGGTTCACTCCACGGAACCGGGGGTATCCCGGCGTCCGGCCGGCCTTCACGCGTCGGAAGAACGCGGCGAACGCCTTGTCCAGACGGCGAAGCGTGGCCTGCTGGCTGGAGAACGACCAGCGTCCCTGGCGCTGCGGGTCGAACGCCCGTATGTCCTTGAGCTGTGCGGACTGCTGCCCGTACTTGATCGAGGTCTTGGAGACGTGCCGGTACGCGTCGCGGCGCTCCTGAAGCGCTCCGTTGTAGAGCGAGCAGTGATCGCGCAGCATCTCGCCGAGCGCTTGCGCCTGGCCCACGGTGGGCCGTATGAGGAACTTGTACGCACGGATCATCCGACCCACCCCCTTTCGATGCTGACGGTTGGTCATCCTACCCTTGGCCCATGTCACCACGCTGGGAACCCGACCCCGATATGCGGCGGGGAAACCACGTTGTCCACAACCTGCACGCGCACTTGGTATTCGTCACCAAGTACCGGCGGGACATCTTCACCGACGAGATGCTGACGCGGTGCAACGCGATCATGCGCGACGTGTGCGAGAGCTTCGGCGCGGAGCTACGCGAGTTCAACGGCGAGGGCGATCACGTCCACCTGCTGGTGCACTACCCGCCGAAGGTCTCCGTCTCAAAGCTGGTCAACAGTCTCAAGGGTGTCAGCTCCCGCTACCTGCGCGCCGAGTACACCGGGCGCACCAACCGCATCGGCATGGGGTCCGTGTTCTGGGCCCCCTCGTACTTCGCCGGGTCCTGCGGCGGCGCACCGCTGAGCATCGTCAAGGACTACATCGAGAACCAGAAGCGGCCCACCTGACCGTCACCACGCAAGCGCAGGGACCTACGGCGCTCCGCGCCTCCGTGCCAGGGATCGCATTCCCTCCCGGCCTGAAGGCCGGGATTCCCTGCGAAGATCAGGTGATGGCAGACATAGACCCGCTGGTACCTGTCCTTGCCGGGCTGGTCGTCGACAGCTGCGACGACGACGAAGTGGATCCCGACTCCGCGGTGAGGATGCTGGAGAGCGTGGCCTCGGTGCTCAAGGGCCTGCCGTCCGAACAGCTCGACAGGTTCCTGGTGGTGCTCAGGAGTCTGGCCGAAGTGGAGCCCGAGCCCAGTCGGCGGGAGTTCTTGGAGGCGTTCCCCTTCACCTGCGGCTTGGTCGAGGAAGAGTCCTGCGCAGTCGAGACGTCTCCTGGCACGCTGGTGGCATGAACGATCTCCAGGATCGAGAGCCGATTGATTCGCTCGTTGCCGCGGACTCTCCCTCATGGAGCGTCAGGGTCGTTGCAGGGCGTCGGCTGGCGGTAGTACCTCATATCGAGGACGTCGCCGAAGTCCTCCACCGCCTTTTGCTCGATGTTCAAGACACCGGAGTGACCTCGGAGACAGCCGTGGCCTTGTTGGCACGTGAGGACCTACCGGGTCTACGCGCCGTGCTCGCCGCCCTAGCCAACGCGACCGACCAGGGAACCGCTGACCAGCTCAGCGCAGAGCTTGACTGTGACCCGCGCTGGATGACCGGCGATGGCCTGGCCGAGCTCATCCGTCAACTCAAGACGCTGACGTTGGAAGCAGATTCAGGGGTTCGCGACGAGGCCCAACGGCGACTCTCGCTCCTACGACAGAACAACTGACCTGCGGTGGTCCGTCACCACTGGCGCAAACCGCCGTCGGCCCACCTTCGGTGACACGCGGTCCAGGTTCCCTGGCACAGGTCAGGGGGCGTTCAAATGTACGCAGCTGAGGAGAGCGAAGGCCGTAGGCCGACGCTGGCTCTGATGACGGCGCCGACGCCACCTCGCCGTGTGCGCACTCACTGGCTTCCCTGTCTCCGCGCTCCGGTCCGGACCGGGGCCGGTGTGGATCGTGTCCGTGTCGATGGCGTGGGGGAGCACAGCGTCGGCGGGTTCGGTGTTGCCGGATTCCGTGAGGCCCGCCGTCCCTGTCGACTCCTTCGGTTCCGTCGGGACCGGAAATTCTTCGGTGTGTTCCCGTCCGGGTAACCCCGTTCAGGGCTCCGGGACAGGAAGATTTCCTGTCCCGCATGTCGGTGCCGTCACCGCAGGGGGCTTGTGAGACGAAGCCAGTCCGGCTGCTGCTCCGTTCGGCGCCGGGTTTCCGAGGGCGCAGGCCCGTTGGGCTGTTCGCAGGCGCTGGTGGCGACGGCGGTCGCGCCACCATTCCAGCCGGTCGTGTGAGGCCTGGGGGAAGACGGCGTTGAGTACGGTCCAGGCCCCGGCAGGTGCGGCAAGGAGCAGGATCGCCCACCAAGGGGTGTGGTTGTGGAGCAGGAGGACCGGTGAGATGACACCGGCGGTCCCGGCCAGGGACAGGGTCCGGTTGCGTTTATCCACCTGAAGCCTCTCTCCTCAATGACGGCGGGGGCTGCTCGTCACGTGTGTGACAGCGTTCCTTCACCGAGTCAGGGGCGATGCAGTGTTGGCCTGTTGTGTGCCCCGGGTGGAGAGGTCTCTTCCACCGTGGTGGAGAGGGATGGAAGGTGTCGTCGGTTGCTCAAATCCATCGTCGAAGGGGTTGTCGATGCTGAGGGACTACTCGGTGAGGTCGATGGCGAGGAACTCGCCGGCCTGCCGCCAGCTGTTCCGGCGGTGCCCGCCGCCCTGGGGCGCTGTGTCCCGGGGTGCTGGGCCGGTTGGGTTGACCACCTGTTAGCGTGCGCGAATGGAAGATCTGGGAGCTGTGGTTTGGCCGCCTGAGCCGGTCAGGACCGGGAGGCTCGTGCTCCGTGAGTCCGAGGTCCGGGACCGTGCGGCGTTCATCGAGCTGCTCGCCTCGCCGGAGGTGCACGCCTACCTCGGTGGCCCCCGGCCGCGTGACGAGCTCGAGCGCGAGATGCCCGGGGCGCCCGAGCGGTGGCCCGGGAGTTTCGTCGTCGAGCTCGACGGATCGATGATCGGCCAGATCCTGCTCAGGAGGGCGACGGGGCACCGCCGTCCGGCTGCCGCGGGGAAGGTCGATCTCGGTTACCTGTTCCTGCCGCGGGCGTGGGGACTCGGGTACGCCGCCGAGGCCTGCGCGGCGGCACTCGGCTGGCTCGCCGAAGCGCTTCCCGGCGAGCCGGTGGTGCTCACCACCCAGAGCGCCAACATGGGCTCGATGCGTCTGGCGGCGAAGCTGGGGTTCACTGAGGTGGAGCGGTTCGAGGCCTGGGGCGCCGAGCAGTGGCTCGGCATGCGCTCCCCGGCCACGCCGTCCGATTGAGCCTGCGACGCAACCGCCGGGGAGCACCCGCCCACCTGTGCGCGGGAGGCGCTGCTGTGGGTTCTCGTCCGAATGCCGTCAGGAGCCGGCGCACCTGTCGTTCTCTTGTGGCGGAGAGGGGCGCTTCTCGCGCGTCCAGGCGGGCGTGGGCCCGGCGCGCGCGTGTCGATAGTGGTCGTCGCGACGGATGCGCCGTCCGCGAACTGGCGCGGAGCAGCACGGGCCCCTGTCCCGGTACTCCAACGGGCTCGGCATCCGAGTGCAATCCCGGTCCTTTGGAAGGACCGTCAAGTACCCTGCCAGGCATCGTTCTCGACCGGCTGTTCTGTCGGTGGCGGCGGCTAAGGTCCGTATGCCTGTCCGCCGTCCGAAAGAGATGCCTCAATGGTCCGTGTCACACCGCCGCGCCGGGTGGATATCGCCGCGGCCTTCCCGGAACTGGTGCCGTTGGCGCGGCAGACGGCGCGCCTGCACCCACGGTTGGGCGAGCCGACCGTCCACGACAGTTCGGTCGGGGGCCCGTTGCTGTGGCCGGCCGGTGAGCCGTGGCCGGTGTGCGAGGGCCCGCATCCGGAGGAGGACGAGGGCGATCTGCCGGTGTCGCTGGCGGACGTCCGGCGGCGCCGGGAGCTCTATGAGAAGGGCTGGGCCGACGGCAGTCCCACCGACCAGGAGCGGGCTGCTCTGGACGCGACGCGCGCGGGACATCCATGGACCCGGAAGCCGAACGCCCTGCTGCCGGTGGCCCAGCTCTACGCGCGCGACGTCCCCTCGCTGCCGTGCCCTGAGGGCGCGGACATGCTGCAGGTGCTGTGGTGTCCGCTGAACCACGATCCGTCCTGGATGCCGACGGCCAGGGTGGTGTGGGGCTCTTCCACGCAGGTCGACGTGCTGCTGACCGATCCGCCGCTGCCGGCTGACGTGGAGAATTACGGCAACTACGTGCCCGAGCCGTGCGTGCTGCACCCGGAGGTGGTGACGGAGTGCCCGGCGCCGCTGGAGCTGGAGGCCGACCTCGCGGGCCGGATCGGGGACTGGTGCGAGCGGGAGTTCACCGGCACCGATCCGAGGTACCGGTACGCCGATGAGTTCCGGGCCTACTACCGGTACGAGCTGTCGGTCGCCCTGGCTGGAAGGTCGGCGGTTGGGGGCCGTGGAGCTTCCGCGATCCGTCGGTGATCCGGTGCACCGCTTGCGAATCCGCCATGGTGCCGTTGCTGACGATCGCTTCCGGCGTTCTGGACGGCAGCGGCTGGGACCCGGTCGAGGACCGCGACGCGGACGGCGACATCGGCATCCAGATCGGGCGGAGCTACACATGCAGCTCTACTACTGCCCGCTCTCCTTCGAGCACCCGTGCCGGGAAGTCATGCAGTAACGGCCTTGGGTGAAGTCGGGGTCGGGGCGTGGCTGTTGGCGGTTCGACCGGTGGGTGAGCAGCAAACGGCGTCGCGGGCGAGGACGAGTTCGGCGCTTGTCCGGCGGCGGCGGCGGGCCGGGCGTCGTGCGGAGCGGTCGGAGAGCAGGCGTCACAACTCACCCAACCCGTGCGGCCCTTCCACCGTCACGGTCCCACCAGCACCGGGACCGTTCATCCCAAGGCCGCTAATCCGCCTCGCGGTCCCAGGGCGGCAGCTCGGTGGTCGCAGGCTGTCCGAGGTGGTCGCGCAGTTCGTGTCTGCCCAGGTCCGTGAGGGCGAGGGCACGGGTGGTTCCGATCCGGGTCAGCCACCCGGAGGCCAGGGCGTGCCCGCAGATGGCGGCGCCGACGGCCCCGCCCAGGTGCGGGCGTCGTTCGGCCCAGTCCAGGCAGGCGCGTACCAGCGGTCTGCGGGAGGCGTCGGGCAGTGCGATGCCCAGGTCGTGGAGCCAGGCCGCCCCTTCGGCGGTGAGCGACGGATCGGCTCCCCACTCCAACAGGCCGCGGGCGGCCATCGAGTCGGTGACGGCCAGGCCCAGTTCTCCGGCCAGGTGGTTGTAGCAGAGCCGCGCGCGGGCCAGAGCCCGCTGTCGCCCTGAGCCCGACAGCGAACGCGGCCTGGGGGTGTGGCGCGGCGCGAGTGCGGCGAGGCTCTCGATCAGGGCCATCACGCGCGGATCGGCCATCCGCAGGTAACGGTGGCGTCCGTGGCGTTCCTCGACGAGGAGTCCGCCACGTACGAGCACGTTCAGGTGCTCGGTCGCGGACGAGGCCGCGACACCGGCATGGCGGGCCAGTTCCGTGGCCGTCCAGGCCCGGCCGTCCAGCAGGGCCAGGCAGAAGTCCGCCCTGGTGCCGTCGGCCAGCAGCCTGGCCACGGCGGCCAGGTCGACGCCGACGTCCCGGCCTTCGCGCTGATGGTCCATGTCCCCGATTGTCGCCGATCTCGCTTCGGGCTCGGGCGAAGCGTCCACGCCCTAACGTCCCGTACTGGCCGAGGCCACCGCGCCCCGCGCCCCGCGCCCTGTGCCCTGCGCCCGCACACCGTCCGCCAACCGCCCTGGGAGCCTCATGCCCGCCACCGACAGCACGCCATCGAACCTCCGGCCCGGCATCGGCCTCACAGTCACCGACGCCCCGAAGCCCACCGACGTATCGCTCATCTCCGACGCCCTGGACCGGTTCAACACCGACTCGACGGCCGTCGACGACCGCCGCCCGCTGGCCGTCCTGGTGCGTGACTGCGTGACCTCCCAGGTGATCGGTGGCCTGACCGGTCGCACCTCACTCGGGCTGTTCTTCCTCGACCTGTTCTTCCTGCCGGCCGAGTTGCGCCATGGCGGCCTGGGCAGTGAGATCCTGCGCCGGGCCGAAAGCGAAGCCCGCGCACGCGGCTGCCGCACGGCGGTGCTGTACACGATCAGCTTTCAGGCTCCCGGCTTCTACGCGAAGCACGGCTGGCGACGCCTGGGCGCAGTCCCGTGCGACCCGCCGGGCACCAGCAGGGTCTTCATGACAAAGGACCTCGACCCGCCGTCAGCCCCCTGAATCCGCAGCACCGCGGTGCTGCATGCCGTGTTCTGCCCGCTCCTCAAGGACGGCAGTAGCGGGTGAGCATGCGGCCCCTGCCCGAGTAGCCGACGGGCTGGGCCTCCGCGGCCGGCAGAGCGGCGGCGGGGGCCTGCCGTCAGGTCGCCTCCGTCCGGCCATCGGCTATGCGTGGCCCGGAGTCGCGCTGGTCGGTAAAAGACCTCGACGCGGCGGCAGGGCCGGGCTGGCTCTCACCAGGCCCTCTCAGTCCCACGGGCTGGTGGGCACCGGGCCCGGGACGACGACCACCGCGATCTCGCCGTCGCGCGCACGGCCCGCCCAGACCTGGCCCCAGCCTTCCGGGACACCGAAGGCCAGCAGGTCGGCCCGGCATCCCTCGTCGCGGGTGAGCTCGAAGTAGCCCTCGCAGAGGTCTTCGGTGCCCCGCCCGACCGGCGGGCCGCCGAATCCGGCGGCGGTCACGTCGGCCAGGTAGCGGCGGAATGGTTCGGTCAGCGGTTGCCAGGCGGTGGCGTCGGCGAAGCAGCCCATGGCTTCCTCCGCCTCGAATCCCGCGCCGGCAGCGTGCAGGGCCGGGTCCTCGCCCACGCCGAGGGCAAGCTCCCACGTGACCACCGGCTCGTCGCGCACGCGCAGGCGTGTTGCGGCGCACTCCCGATGTTCGGTGTAGTAACCGTCGGAGAGGTGGGGCCAGTTGGCCCAGGAGACGTCCACCGGGTACTCGCCGGGCGGGATACGGAACGCGAGCTCGCGCGGCGGCCCGGTGATCCAGGGCGAGTCCACGACCAACCGGCCGCTCGGCAGCCGGATTGCGGTGACCTCCTGCACCTCGGCGATCTCGATCCAGCTGCACGGGGTGTGCGGGTTTCCGCCGATCCGCAGGCCAGGTATGAACAGTCCGTCGAGGTACTCGCGCGTCCCCGGCCTGACCTCGTCCATTTCCGCCCCTTCCTTCTCACTCCTGTGGCACCTGTTGCCCCGGACGATACGCACCGCCGCAGACAACCTCCGGTGCCGTGGCCCGCCCGGCGCGGCCGGTTCTGACCGGGCCGCAGGGGCACGGCGCGCAGGCCGGTTACGGGGAGGCTTCCGAAACGAGAACCGTTTCCAAAAACCCCGCCATCGATCGGTCAAGGTCTGTCGGAACGCGGCCGTAGCGACCGCCCGCTGCGCCAGGGTGGGCGCCATGAGACTCCTGAAACCCCGTCCTGCCCCGCGCGCGGGCCGGACGCCGTTCCGCGCGCTGCCGCTGATCGCGCTGGTCGTGGCCGGCGCGGTGATATCCCTCGGTACGGTCGTCCCGGCCGCGGCCGCGACCTCCCGGGTCGACCTGAACGTCCTCGTCGTCACCGACGGCAACCCGTGGGTCGAGGGCATCCACAAGCAACTGGTCTCCGAGGGCGTGCCGACCACCGTGGTCGACCTCACCAGCAGCAACCGCGCCACCCTCACGGCGCCCTTCCTCGCCGACGCCCTGGCCGACGGCACACCGCACGGCCACTTCGAGGGCGTCGTCCTGCCCAACGACGCGCCGAGCCGGCTCTCCACCGCCGAACTCTCCGCCCTCACCGGCTACGAGCAGGCCTACCACGTCCGACAGGTCGACTCCTACGTGTGGCCGGGCGCCAACACCGGTCTGAGCACGCCCGCGTGGACCGGTTCGCTCGACGCGACCACCGCCACCGCGTCCTCCTCCGCCCGGGCCGACGCCTTCCGCTACCTCAACGGCCCGGTGCCGTTCGAGGGCACCGCGGGCGGCAGCGGCTCGTACGGCGCGCTGGCCACGCCGGTGCCCGACAACCCGGCCACCGGCTCGCACTTCGAACCGTTCCTCACCGAGACGGTGCCCGGCACCTCGACGCAGGGCGTGCTCGCGGGCGTCTACACCAGCAGCGGCCGCCAGCAGTTGGTCCTCACCTTCGCGTACAACTACGACCAGCAGCAGTTCCGGCTGCTCGCGCACGGGATCGTCGACTGGGTGACGCGGGGCGTCCACCTGGGCTACTGGCGCAACTACTTCTCGGCACACGTCGACGACCTGTTCAACGCCAACTCCCGTTGGAGCCAGAGCGGCAAGTGCACCCCGGGCGAAGGCGACTGCGCCGCCGGCGTACCGGACACCACGCCCATCCGGATGGCCGCCTCCGACGTCACCGACACGGTGAACTGGCAGCAGCAGAACGGCTACACCCTGGACTTCCTGTTCAACGCGGGCCCGGGTGTCGAGTACCAGCAGGAGCAGGGCGGCGACGACCCGCTGAGCGACGCGCTGCTGGCGAACAAGAACAGCTTCCGGTGGGTCAACCACACCTACGACCACCCGTTCCTGGGCTGCGTGCAGGACTTCTCGGTGATCCCCTGGCGGTGCCAGACCGACGCCACCGGGGCCATCGAATACGTCGACCAGGCCACCATCAGCTCCCAGATCACCCAGAACATCCAGTTCGCCCAGGCCAACGGCCTCCCGTTCCGGCCGAACGAGCTGGTCGCGGGCGAACACTCCGGCACCGTGATGCTGCCGCAGCAGCCCGACGACAACCCGAACTTCCTGGCCGCGCTGAGCGCCGACAACATCCAGTGGCTCGGCGTCGACGCCTCCCGCGAGAGCGGGCAGCGTCAGATCGCCTCCGCACTCGGCACCCCGCGCCACCCGGTCAACGTGTTCTACAACGTCTCCACCCAGGCCGACGAGGTGAGCGAGTACAACTGGCTCTACACCTCCAAGGCGAACGGCGGCAGCGGCAACTGCGAGGCCAACCCCGCCACCACGACCTGCATCGCACCGCTGGACCCGAACACCGCCTGGTCGAGCTACGTCCTGCCGCTGCAGGTCAGGATCACCCTCGGGTACGTGCTGTCCAACGACCCGCGGCCCTTCTTCATGCACCAGTCCAACCTGACCGATGACAAGCTGGCCCTGCAGACCCTCACCGGCATCCTGTCCACCTACCGCACCTGGTTCACCGCGGACACCCCGGTGGTCAACCAGACCCTCACCGACTCCGGGACGGTCCTCCAGCAGCAGGCCGGCTGGCAGCAGGCCCAGAACGCGGGCTCGGCCACCGGCTACGTCCAGGGCGGCGTGGTCACCCTCCAGGGGACCTCCGGCACCGCCGTGCCGGTCACCGTGCCCGCCGGCACCACCGTCACCGGCGGCGCCACCTTCGGCGCCGCGTACGGCGGCGAGCAGTCCGCGAACACCACGCTCGGCGCGACGGCTACCGCACTCACGCTGCCCACGAACGTGTTCGGTACGGTGGCCGACTCGACCCCCACCGGCCCGGGCGCGGAGCTCGCCTCCTACGCCAAGGGCTCCCCGCACGACGTGCGCCGCGACGGCGACGCCATCGTCATCACCGACCCGACCGGCACCCACGTCCTGCCGAAGCTCGCCGGCGCGCCGGAGGAGCAGCTGCACATCGGCGACCACCACCACAACCCGTACAACGCCGTCCCGAAGGCACCGGCCAAGAAGTAGCCCGCACCGCGCACCTCGTACCCCGTACCGCGGCGGCGGCCCGCACGAGCGCTCCCCGGCCCGTGCGGGCCGCCGCCCGCAGCCGGCCCGGCTACGCGGTGCCGACGGTGAGCCGGGTGATGCTCCCGACCACCTCGGTATCGGTCGCGTCGAGCAGTGAGGCCCGCACGGCCGCCGTGTCACCCGCGGCGTAGCGGCTCTGGTTCAAAGTTGTGACCGGGACGGTCACTTGGACATTCGTGCCCGTGCAGTTCGGGGTGAAACGTGCGTAGCCAAGGGCGCCGGACGTACGGTCCTCGGCGGTCACGGTCGCGGACGCGACGAAACCGCCGGCGTCGCAGGAGTACGCGATGGTGACGTTCACCGTCGCCGAGGCGCCACCGGAAACGGTCGCGCCGTCGACCCGCACCCCGGTGCCGGCGTGCGCCGGGGCCGCCCCGAGCACCGCCCCCGCGAGCAGTACGGGTACGCCGAGCAGAGTCACGATCCTGCCGTTCATGATGCCCCTCCCAATGCCGATCACCGGTGTCACACCGTCGACGACGGACCGGTCAGGCGGCGGTCGATCCCGGAGTCCTTCCCGGGGCGATACGCCGGGACCGGCACCACCGGCAGCGTCACCGCCGTGACCTGCAAAACTGACCTGACGATACATCATCAATAATAACTGGCAAGGAAGTTGACTCAGATCGCGGAGTCACGCCACCTGACCTCTGTGGCGCCGCTGGACCCGTCCTCCGCCCGCGCGGCCGCCGCCAGATAGCCCGGCGGCCTCGCAATCCGGCCTGGCACCCACCCCCACCCCCACCCCCACCCCCACCCCCACCCCGTCTCGTCGCGCTGCGACAGCGAGGACCGCAGGCCACCGCCGCCCCGATGTGCCTGGCCTGTGTACAGGTGACAGGGAGCTCAGGTGCCGTGGTGGGCGGTGTGCCCGGGAAGGGGGCCGTAGGCGGTGCAGTAGCCGCAGTCGCAGGTGGTGAGGGAGTTGGCCTGGCAGTGGGCGGTGGGCCAGGCCCAGGAGGTGCAGGGCCCGGGGTCGACGGGGGTGCCGTCGTCGGGCAGGGTGCGCCGGCACCAGTCGCACCGGACGGAGGCGGGCACGCCGGCCCGGCGCAGCTGGCGGGCTGCGGGGGCGGCGATCTCGAACGGAACGTCTTCCCGTACGGTGGCGGGTGCGCTGTCCAGGAGCTGCTTGCTGTGCCACAGACTCAGGCCGGTGACCGCGCGTACCGCCTTCAGGGCCGTCGCCCCGCCAGGCGAGCCACCGCTCACCACGATCGTGAACTGCGGATCCTCCACGAACCCCCCTGGTCGGTCAGTGTCGTGTCCGGTGCCAGTCAACCGCCCGTGCCCGCGCCCGGCCACAGGTTTTCCACACCGGCCGCGCCGTCAGACCCCGACACCCGGCCGTGGTGCCGTCGGTACCTTGGTTGAAGGCCTCTGCCGTTCTGGTGGCCGTGTTGTAGACCGTGTAGGGAGAACTGCGGAATGCCCATCCGTCGGTCATCGTCCAGGCCCCCAGTCGGTGGCCCGGTTCAAGGTCGCCGGAGAGAACGGAGACGTCGGTGCCGGCGGCGAAGACCTTGAGGCTGTTGGTGACGGGGTTGTGGAGGAGGGCGGGCACGCCGGTGGGTTCGACGCGGTGCGGCGGTTCCCATCAGGTGGTGGGGACCGCCGCACTGGACGTTTCCGGGGGTCAGTGCGAGAAGGACCATTTCTGGGTGGGGATGTTGTAGAAGGTCCACTGCTGGGCATGGGCGCCGTCGGTCTTGAGCGAGTCGTCGATCTCCAGGACCTTGCCGCTGTTGCGGTTCTTCAGGGCGTAGCCGCCGGCGGCCTTGACGAGGTCCCATTTCTGGGTGGGGAGGCCGTAGAAGGTCCACTGCTGGGCGCGGGCGCCTTCGGCGACGAGGGAGTTCTCGATCTCCAGGGCCTTGCCGCTGTTGGAGTTGCGTACCTCCCAGCCGTCGCCGGCCCAGTGGAAGATCCAGCGGGCGGTGGGCAGGCTGTGGCAGGTCCACTGCTGGGCGAGGGCGCCGTCGGTCATGAGGGAGTTGTCGATCTCCAGGCACTTGCCGCTGTTGGTGTTGACGAGTGGGGTCTTCCAGTCAACGACGCGGATCTGTTGGATCCAGGTGGTGAGGTCGTCGGTGCGGGTGTTGTAAGCGCCGGTGTGGGTGGTTTCGGTGGAGCCGAGGCAGTTGTTCTGCCAGGATCGGCTGTTGAGGGCGGCGAGTTCGTAGTGGTCGCCGGCCGGTCGTAGTGCGGGGCCGCCGGTGTCGCCCTTGCAGACGGCGGCGTCTGCGGGGGTTTTGGCGGTGATGGCGAGGCCGGTCGGGTCGACGGCGCCGACGGTGAAGGCTGCGCTGTGGAGCTGGTCGGGCACCCACTCGGTCTTGGTGCGGCCGTAGCCCGTCACCCGTAGTTCCTCACCGGCGGTGGGGGCGGTGGTGGACAGGGCGAGTGGGGTGATGTCGGTGACGGGGTTGGCCAGGCGTGCCATGACCAGGTCGCGGTCGGTGCGGGGGACGAGTTCGGCGACGTCGCGGACCTGGCCCGCCGTGGTGGCGTCAGGGCGACCGACGGTGACGGTGGTCTTGAGTGCGGGCGCGCCGGCGGGCAGGGCCGTCGGCTGGTCGGGGTTGTCGGCGAAGCAGGAGGCGGCGGTGACGACCCAGAACGGGTCGATCAGGGCGCCGCTGCAGGCGCGTCTGCCATCGCCGATGTCGATCTTGGCGGTGAACGCGTAGGAGCCGGTCGGCGCGATGTCACCGCTGACGGCGGGCGCGGGCGTGCCGGTGAGCAGGGCATTGGTGAGGACGGCGGCGGTGACGGCCCCGGTCGTCCAGACAGTACGTGAGCGTGAGCGAAACATCAGGATCTCCCCCTGCCGGCCTTGACGGTTTGTGAGCCTCGACGGTCGAGGAACTGCGGACACGGGCTGAGGGGTACAGGGCCCTCGGGTGGTCGGCTACGGTCACTTGGGTGCCCGGCGGACCATGATGGACCAGTCGGACCAGCCTGCGCCGTTGGCGTTGGATGCGTGGGCCATGAGGCCGGTGATGCGGGCGAAGACCTCTGCGGTCTTGGTGTCCGGGTTGTAGGCGGTGGTGGGGCTCTCGGTGAACTTCCAGTCGCCGGTCATCGTCCAGGATCCCCAACCGGTGGTACGGGTCCAGGTGGTGCGGTACAGCGATCGGTCCGTGCCGGTCGC
>NZ_JBHXTQ010000014.1:60104-120569 GCF_042677305.1 Kitasatospora sp. NPDC127121
AGACCTCTGCGGTCTTGGTGTCCGGGTTGTAGACGGTGGTGGGGCTGTCGGTGAACTTCCAGTCGCCGGTCATCGTCCAGGATCCCCAACCGGTGGCACGGGTCCAGGTGGTGCGGTACAGCGATCGGTCCGTACCGATCGCGAAGAGCTCAACGGCATTGGTGACCGGGTTATAGACGACGGCGGGAGTGCCCGTGAAGTGCCCCCCGGCGCCGATCGTGAACCAGCCGGACCAGTCTTTGCCGTCGGTGTTGTAGTGGGCGTTGGTCATGGTGCCGTCGGTGGTCAGCGTGAAGATCTCTGCGGTCTTGGTGTCTGGGTTGTAGACGGTGTTGCGGCCCCCGGTCCGACTGGCCATCACAGCGGACCATGCTGAGGTGGTCTGTTGGATCCAGGTGGCGAGGTCGTCGGTGCGGGTGTTGTAAGCGCCGGTGTGGGTGGTTTCGGTGGAGCCGAGGCAGTTGTTCTGCCAGGAGCGGCTGTTGAGGGCGGCGAGTTCGTAGTGGTCGCCGACCGGTCGTAGTGCGGGGCCGCCGGTGTCGCCCTTGCAGACGGCGGCGTCTGCGGGGGACTTGGCGGTGATGGCGAGGCCGGTCGGGTCGATGGCGCCGACGGTGAAGGCTGCGCTGTGGAGCTGGTCGGGCACCCACTCGGTCTTGGTGCGGCCGTAGCCCGTCACCCGTAGTTCCTCACCGGCGGTGGGGGCGGTGGTGGACAGGGCGAGTGGGGTGATGTCGGTGACGGGGTTGGCCAGGCGCAGCATGACCAGGTCGCGGTCGGTGCGGAGGACGAGTTCGGCGACGTCGCGGACCTGGCCCGTGGTGGTGGGGTCGGTGCGGCCGATGGTGGCGGTGGTCTTGAGTGCGGGTGGGCCGGCGGGGACGGTTGCCGGTTGGGCGGGGTTGTCGGCGAAGCAGGAGGCGGCGGTGATGATCCAGTACGGGTCGATCAGGGCGCCGGAGCAGGCGCGTGTGCCGTTGCCGATGTCGATCCTTGCGGTGAACGCGTAGGAGCCGGTCGGCGGGGTGTCACCGCTGACGGCGGGCGCGGGCGTGCCGGTGAGCAGGGCACCCGTCAGGGCGGCGGCCGTGACGGCCCCGGTCGTCCAGGCGGTACGTGAGCGTGAGCGAAACATGGGATGACGTTCCTTCGTTGCCGTTGCGACCGGTGGGTGACTCTGTAACGGGTCGGTGCCCGCTCGGCAGTGGCCCGACGGGCGCGGGGTCAGCCGGTGACGCGGAGTTCGACGAGCATGGTCGACTTCTGGCCGGCGCCCTCGCCGACGCCGGTGATCCCGCCCTTGGGGATGTCCACGGTCTGGGCGACGCCGTCGGCGGTGAGGTTGGCGCGAACCGCGCGGTCGTTGGTCTGGATGAGGAACGTCTGCGGCAGTTCGAGGGTGAGCTGGCCGACGGTGCCGTTCACCCGAAAGCAGACTGAGGGACCGCCGGCCGGGTTGGGGACGGCCCGGCTCCAGAGCTGGATCTGGGTGGCGGTGTTGCAGTCGGCGAGGAGGATGTGGCCGTCTCCTCGCAGGAGCTTCAGGCTCGGGAAGGGGCTGGCGCCCGGGTAGCTGAAGTCCTCGACCGCCGGCGGCGGGGTCGGGTCGGCGGCCGCGGCAGCCGGGGCGGCGGCGGGCCGGGTGGCGGAGGAGGAGGAGTCGGCCGAGGCGGCGGCCACGGCGGTGAAGGTGACAACGGCGGCAAAAGCGGCAGTCGTCAGCCGGCTGAGCGTGCGGCGGCTCATCCGATTCCCTTTCTGGGCTGATCATGCAGACAGATCTGCAGATGCCAAAAGTATCGAGGATGCGTCCGTTTTCGCCTGGAAACTCAGGGCGCCGGGACGCGAAGAACGCACCGTCCACCCTGAGGGGATCATCAAGGGAAAGTCAAGGGTCACTATTGTGCCTCGACCCTGAATATCGCCGACACGTGTGGAAATCCGTGCATGGCGCCCCATAAGGCCCGATGTCCGGCAAGGTTTGGCCGCCTACCTCACCCGTCCCACCAGGAGCAGGGGCCCCGGTTCTGTGAATCCGGAACTCCTGTCATCGGCTCGGGGACTGGAGCGGGGAACTCCATTTTCGGACCCTGGTTCCGGCCGCTCGAAATATTTCTGCCAGGGGTGGACCGGGCCCATGAATTCGTGCTCTTCTTTCACGTAATGCCAATAGCCAGGCCGTGCTCGAACGAGGCCTGAGTGAGATCCGGGGGGTTTTCTCGTGACGCAGGGGTGGGGTGGTTATGCCATGCGCAGAAGGCGACGCCGAGTACTGGCGGGCATGAGCCGGGTGTGGCTGGGGATGTTGCCGCTGGCCCTCGTCGCGGGGCTGCTGGGGACGAACCCCGCCTCGGCGGCCGGCGGCGACGGGCAGCCGGTGCCGCTGACGGACCGCGCCCGGGTGGTGATCTTCTGGCAGAAGGGCGGCCCAGGGGTCCAAGCCGCGGCGGAGGCCGCACTCACCGGCTCGGATGCCGACGTGCGCCGCTTCCTGGACAGCGAGCAGGTACTCGCACAGATTCAGGACGACCAGGTCAGCGCGGCCCAGATCCACTCCGTGGGCGGGAAGGGTGTGCAGGAGGCGGCACGCCGGGCGCTGGCCGGCACGCCCCAGGAACTCGCCGCGTTCCTCGACGGGGGATGGCGTGAACCGCTGAAGGCCGATCAGCAGGTCCGGGTCGCCCAGCTGATGAACGGCGCCGGACCGGGCGTTATACAGGCCGGGCAGGCCGCGCTGAACGGCACCGAGGATGACGTCGACGCGTTCCTGAACAACGGCCAGTACACGGCGCGGGAGGCCGATGACCGCGTACAGCTGGTCCAGATCCTCAGCCAGGGCGGACCCAACACGGTGGCCGCCGCCCGCCTGGCGATCAGCGGCACGGCCGACGACGTCCGCGAGTTCCTCGCCGTCGGCCAGCACGTCGCCCGCGCCCGCGACGTGGAGCGCACCACCGTGGCGCAGCTGGCCCAACAGGCCCAGGAGGCCGGGGCCCAGGCGGTCCGTGAGACGGAGGCGGCGAAGGCGTCCGCCGCGCAGGCAGTGGCCGCTTCCGCCCTGGCCAAGGAGGCGACGGCGAGGGCGGCTGCCGAAACGGAGGCCGCGCGCAACGACAGCGTCAAAGCCGGGGCGGCCGCCGCACGGGCGGCCGATGCCGCGGAGCGGGCCGGTCGGGCCGCGCAGACGGCGGTGCAGGCCTCGCGGGCGGCGACGAACTCGGCGCGCGCCGCCGCCAGTGCCGCCTCCCAGGCCGCGTACGCTGCGGCCGGCGCCGCGCAGGCCGCCTCCGCCGCACGGTCGTCCGCGGCAGCAGCCGTCTCCGACCGCTCGCGCGCAGGTGACGCGGCCAAGGCGGCGGAGGCCGCGGCCAAGGCGGCAGCCGCCGCGGACGTCTCGGCACAAGCACTGACCCAGACCAAGGTTGCGGCCTCCGCCAGCAAGGACGCGGCAGATGCCGCGGAGAGCGCCAGCGGCAACGCGATGGCCGCCGCCGCCTCCGCGGACCAGGCCGGCGACTTCGCGGGCCAGGCCGGCGCGCAGTCCTCCCGGGCGAAGGCCGCCGCCGCATCCACCCGCCGCCACGCCCAAGAGGCCGCCCGTGCCGCCGGCGCCGCCAGGTCCCTGGCGGGGGACGCAGCAAAGGCTGCGGCCAGTGCCTGGACGCTGGCCGCATCCGCCGCCGCCCACGCCCGCGCCGCAGCAACGGCCGCCGACGAAGCGGCGCAGCACGCGACCGAGGCGTCCCAGGCCGCCCAGGTAGCCACCACGCATGCGGACGCCGCGCAGGTGGCCGCCCAGGAATCGAGCGACGCCGTCGAGGCGGCCAGTACGATCCAGGACCTCGCGCGGCGCGCGGAGGCGGAAGACCTCAACTCCCGTACCGCCGCCGCCGTGGAGAAGGCACGGGACGCCAAGGCTTTCTACGAGGACAAGCAGACCGCTGCGGGCGAGGCCGTCCAGCAGGTGCGCCGGGTCAAGGACGAGGCGGATCGTCTGGCCGGCGCTCTCGCGCAGCCGGGCCCCGACACGACGCGCATCGTCACGGACGGCCGCAAGCTGGCCCTGCTGTCGATGCGGATCTCGGACGCCTGGGGCACGGCCGCCGCCGGCGCCGCACTCTCCGGCCCCGACAGTGCCGTCCTGGAGTACCTCACGACCGGACGCCACCGCGCCAGCGAGATGGACGACCGTGAACGCGCGAGTGCCCTTGCCGTCGGCTCCGAACTGCCGGCCGTGCGCGCCGCCGCCGCCCATGCCCTCGCCGACGGGCCGAGCGCGGTCACCGCGTTCCTGAACACCGGCCAGTACCAGGTGGCCGCGCCCGACCTCCAAATCAGCGTCGCCCAGCTCGTCGCGAGCAGCGGACCCGGAGTGCAACAGGCCGCACGCGCGGCCTTGAACGGCCCGGTGAGCGCCCTGCGCGACTTCCTCACCCGCGGCCGCTACACGGCGCAGATCAGCGACGACCAGGTCCAGGCCGCCCAACTGGCCGGCACCGGCGGCCCCGAAGTCCAGGCCGCGGCACACATCGCCCTCGAAGGGCCGCCGACAGTCCTGCGCGCCTTCGTCGAGACCGGGCAGTACACCGCGCAGCGCAAGGACCGGCTGACCGCCACCCATGTCGCCGAGATCCAGCGCTTCATCGCCGAAGCCTCCGCCGTCGCCGCCTACGCCCAACAGAGCGCCGCCGAGGCCGCACAGGTCGCGGCCATCGCCCGCCAGGCGGCGGCCGAGGCCAACGGCTACGCCGTCCAGGCCCGCCAACACGCCGACCGTGCCGCCGGCTACGCCGCCGACGCCCGTACGAAGGCCCAGCAGGCCGAGGCCAGCGCCAACCGGGCCGCCGCCGCGGCCCAGACGGCGACGGCCGCCGAGGGCACCGCCCGCAAGGCAGAGGCATCGGCGGCGTACTCGGCCCGGCAGGCTCAGGTCTCGGCTTCGTGGGCGAACACGTTCGCCCAAGATGCGTACGAGTCCGCAGCAAAGGCCCAGACTGCGGCGCTGGAGGCCGGTCAGGACCGCCAGAGCGCTGGAAAGGCCTGGGCCCAGGCTTTCAAGTCGTACACCGACATGGTCGCGGCCGAGCAGGAGGCCGAGCGCCGTGCTGTCGAGAACGCGGGCGCTGAAGCGAAACAGCGGGCCGAACAGCAGAAACAGGACGCCCTCGCCGCCATCGAGGCGGAGCTGCGCAAGCAGGCCAAGAGCGACAGCCCAGGGTGGCTCGGCGGCCTGGTCGACAAAATCCTCGACGGTGGACTCGACGGACTTCACAAGTTCCTCGAAGCCGTCGGAGGGGTGGGCGGCCTCTTCTTCCCCGGCTTCGCGGACATTGCCGACCTGATCAACTGCGGCCTCTACGGCCTCCAGAAGGATGTCGAGAACGCCCTGCTGGCCTGCGCCGGTGCCATACCCCTTGCCGGCGACGCGGCAGCCATCGCCAAACTGGCCAAATGGGCTGAGAAAATACCCGGATCAGGGAAAGTCGTCAAATTCCTCGAAAAACTGTTCGCCAAAGTCCCAGGATCATGCCTGAAGGAGAACAGCTTCCCCGCCGGTACTCGCGTCCTTATGGCCGACGGGACCGGCGAGCCCATCGAACGGGTGTCTGTCGGGGCGCAGGTCCTCGCCACTGATCCACTCACGGGCGAAACCGGCGGCCGCCCCATTGACGCAGTCATCTATACGCCTGACGACAGGGCGTTCACCGACCTTCAGATCCAAGGCGAGGACGGCATCGCCCACAACGTCACCGCCACCGACAACCACCCCTTCTGGTCGGAAACCGCGAAGGCCTGGGTCGACGCCAGCGACCTGAAGACTGGGGACGTACTCCGGACACCGTCCGGCAATGGTGTACCCGTCAAAAGTGTCGCTGGCTTCACCACTCCGCAGCCGGCCTACAATCTGACGGTCTACGGCCTGCACACGTACTTCGTCGTGGCGGGGAACACCCCAATTCTCGTCCACAACGGCAAAAAGAATCCATTCCAGCTCTGCGGTGAGGACGCCAAGGCCCTCGACGACTGGGTGGGAACCAATATGGACCTTATGACGACTGCAGAGTACCACCTGGATAAGCATGGAAAGGGCCGCACGTTTGCCGAGTACACCAAGGAGGCCAAGAAGCTCTTCTCGGACCCAAAGGCCTCCCGTCGCGAAGTTCGGCTGAAGAACGGGGACATGGGGTTTCAGATAGACGGCGGCCTCATGGGTGGTCAAGGAGTGTTTACGAAGGATGGAAAGATTGTCACCTGGTGGGACTGAAAGTCGGGGATTCCTGGCCGCGTACATGGAGTTTCGCGACCACCCATTCCCGAATTATCCGAAGAGTCTCAAATTCACCGACGCAGGATTCGAACTCCTGCAGTTGGACACCCATATTGCAGGAATTTCAATCAGTGTGTTCAACGGCCAAGTCCAGGCAAGGGACGTTCCTGAACTCGGGGATCTCGCCTATGACCTCGACAGGCTTGACGGCCTGCTCGAATCAGTGACGGTGGAGAACGATGAAGACGCAACGACCGTCACGGAGTTCCGTAGCTATGGACACCTGTTGTTGAGGCTGATCCGGGAACTTCAGAAGCTGGCCTCCGCGTAGTAGATCCTTCGACGCCAGCCTGCTGCGACGATACGTCATCCCCCTCCGAACCTGGAGGGGGATGACGTGTTTTTCGGGTACGGGGTGAAGGCGGCCAGCGTCGCGTTGGCCTGTCCTACCTTCCAAGAATGGTTCGAGCTGGAGGCGCTCGGCATGATCTGGTCGAAGAACGCCAACGCCTGGGAACGCGGGGCCGCCTACGCCGCCGCCTTCCACCATCAGCACGGGCACCTGGCGGTCCCGGCGACCGCGAAGCCAGCGCAAGGCCGACAACCTCACCAAGGACCAGATCGCGAAGCTCGACGGCCTTGACGAGCTGTGGCGCCTGGAGCCGGACTGGAACAGGTCGTACCGCCGCTTGCTCGCCTACCTCGCCGCCGGCGGCACCCTGGACGGCCCGGCCAAGCGCACCGGTCTCGGCGACGACCCGGCGTTCCGCCCCGGCACCTGGCTGCGCAAGCAGGACAAGGCCCGCACCGACGGCAAGCTGACCGACCACCAGACCGCGCTCCTGGACGCGCTCACCCGGCACGCCGAGAGCGCTACGACCCCGACCACGACACCGCCCTCCAGCACGCGTTGCGCGCCCAACGCCACCGGCAGGACGTCGCCGAATGCGCCCGCGAGGCCGCCCACCAGGCCCGCGCCCACGCGAGCACCGTCGTCCGCAACCCTCGCCTCGACCATCGCGACCGGCTTGTCTCCGACGGTCCCTGCCCGCAGCCGCTGGACCTGGGCGCCCTCCAACTCGTCCTGCCACTGCCGGACGGGCGCAAGCAGCCGGCCAACGGGCCTCCATGACCAATCGGGCGCCCTGACCACCCGCAGCCCCCGCAGCTGGTCCGGCAGGCCGCGGCGATCGGCACCGGGCGGGTATCAGCCCCACCAGGCCAGCGCACACCCGTTGATGGCCAGGTGCACGGTGTTGTCGGCCACGATGACCAGGGCGCTCGCCAGACCGGCCAGGGTAGCGACGGATGAGCCGTGGTTCTTCTGCACATCCGCCCACGCCACCCGACGACCAGCGGGAGCAATCAGGTTCTGGGACCACACCAGGTACTTCGCCGCCCGGTAGCGATCGAGGACGACATGCGTCACCACGATCACCGCGAGCGCGATCGGTGACTGGGTGACCAGCAGGAACGGCAGGCCGTAGGTGGCGCCGTGCGCGATCGCCGGCCACCAGCGCTTGGTCTTCTCCACCGCCATCCAATCCGACTGCAGGACGAAGTCCTCGATCAGGTGGGCCAACAAGGCGTCGAGCACCATCAGCCGGCCAGTGGCGCGACGCGCTGTTCCATCGAGGCACCCCGGTCGTCCGCGTGAAGTTCTCCCAGACCGACTGCCGCCCATGTCAGACTCGCCCTGAGTGCATCAGCTCGACCGCCGCCAAACATTGGTCGGAACTGGGAGTTCCAGGGACTGCCGGGGGCCGACCTTGCTTGCCGACCAGCGCCAGGGTCAGCCAGATCACGAACTGCAACTGTCGTGACCGTTGGCCCCGGTGGCGGATCACTCCCCGGGTTCGACCCACTGCGATCGCCAGGCCGGCGGGTCGAACGGGTCCGCGAAGTACTGCGTCTCCCTCACCACGCGCCCTGCCGAGAACTCCATGATGCTCACCGTCTGCGTGGGTTTGCCGTCATAGGTGAGCACGAATTCGGTGACCCAGAGGTCGTCGGCTCCGAGGATCCTGCGCACGGTGAAGGTCCGGACCGCGGGATGTTGGGTGCGCAGTGCCTGGATGTTGCTCCTGCCGCGGATGACCTCGCCGGACTGCGGGTACTCGACGATGACGTCGTCGGCGTAGATGTCGTGTTCCGCGTCCGCGTCACCGCTGTTCGATGCGGCCCAGTGCCGGTCCAGCAGGGCCCGGGCAACCGTCGCTTCCACCGTCATGGCCCTTTCGTTCGGAACACCACGTGCCCGACGTCCTGCGACGCGGGCGCGTGTCTGGGCGGGATCGCTCCAGGACAGGTCACTTGAGGATCTCCAGCATCCGGTTTCCGAGGACCGCGGCCGAGGCCGGGTTCTGTCCGGTCACCAGGTTGCGGTCCTCGACCATGTAAGGCTCCCAGACCGGACCGCGGCTGAAGTCGACCCCGACCTTCGCCTTCACGTCGGTCTCCAGCAGCCACGGCACCCTGGAGGCGAGTCCGACGCCGTCTTCCTCCTCGTCGGTGAAGCAGGTGATGTGGTAGCCCTTGAACGGCGACTCGCCGTGGATCCTGGTGGCCAGCATCGCGGCGGGACCGTGGCAGACGATGAACAGCGGCTTGCCCGAGGCCAGTTGCCGGGTCAGCAGCCGCCCCACGTCGGCGTCCCACGCCAGGTCCGCCATCGGGCCGTGACCGCCCGGCAGGTAGACCGCGTCGTAGTCCTCCAGGCGCACGTCCGACAGCTGCAGCGGTCGACGCAGCACCTCCGCGGAACGGATGATGGCCTCCAGTTCCAGGGCGCTGTCGTTTCCGCCGACCATCTCGGGGCGCAGGCTCATCATGTCGACGGTCGGCGTCACACCGTTCGGCGTCGCGACGACGACCTCGTGACCGGCGTCCGTGAGGATCTTGTACGGGTTCGCGAACTCCTCGGCCCAGTAGCCGGTCGCGTGCCGCGTGCCGTCCTTCAACACCCAGTAGGTGGCTCCGCTGACGATGAAAAGCACTTTTGCCATGGCAGAAATCCCCTCTCGGACGCATGCCAGGAGCGGGTTCGGCGGGATGCCCCACGCAACCACGCTAGGCAGCTGCGCCGACCGCGCGCAACCCGGTGCTCCGTCGGCGCTCTGGCACACGTATCGCGCCGCCGACGGTGGCGCCCCCGGCTACGGACACATCCGGTCACATGTCGAGGACCACGTCGGCCGGGGGTGTCGAGCAGCAGATGAGCGCGCTTCCCGTGGCGGGGGGCTCCAGGGGCTGCGGGGCGTAGTCGACGTGGCCGGAGAGGAGCGCGGTCTCGCAGGTGTGACAGATTCCGGTGCGGCAGGACCAGCGCACGGGCACGTCGCACGCCTCGGCGAGTCCGAGCAGCGTCCCGTAGTCAGGGTGCCAGGGGACGATCAGCCCGCTGCGCGCGAAGGCCACGGACGGCCCCGGGCGGCCGCCGGGAGGAGCGGCCGGCTGGTGCGGTGCCCGGGCGGGTCCGGTCGCCACGCCGGGGGTGATGGCGGACGTGGCCCCGAAGACCTCGGTGTGGATCCGGGAGGGCGGCAGGCCGCAGGCCTGAAGGGCCC
Source organism: Kitasatospora sp. NPDC127121 (assembly GCF_042677305.1). NCBI lineage: Bacteria > Bacillati > Actinomycetota > Actinomycetes > Kitasatosporales > Streptomycetaceae > Kitasatospora > Kitasatospora sp. NPDC127121. Next base: position 69,939 of record NZ_JBHXTQ010000014.1, read on the forward strand.
TGGTCATGTCCCGCATGAACGCGCTCGGCCCGCAGATGTAGGCGTCGGCGTCCGGAGGCGGCTCCAGGCCGCGGATCCGTTCGGGACTGAACCGCCCGCTGACCATGTAGTCGACACCTGGGCGGTCGACGCCGGACGGGCGGCTGTAGGAGACGAACGACCGGCTTGCGGGCAGCTGGGAGAGCAGCGTGCGCACTTCGCCGGCGAACGGGTGGTTCTCGCCGTCCCGGGCCGCGTGCAGCCACCACACCGCGCGCTGCGAGTGCTCCGCGGCCAGGGCGTGCAGCATGGCCAGGACCGGGGTGGCACCGACACCGGCGGACAGCAGCAGCACCGGAGTGTCCGCGTCCGTGAGCAGGAACGTGCCGCGCGGAGCGGCGACATCGAGGACGTCACCCACCTTCACGTGCTGGCGCAGGTAGGTGCTGGCGACGCCGTGCGGCTCCTGCTTGACACTGATGCGGTACGTCTCGGCGCCCGGTCGGCCGGAGAGCGAGTAGTTGCGGATGATCGGGGAGGCCTGTGGGTCCGGCCGCAGGCGGACCGTGAGGAACTGCCCCGGCAGGGCGGCGGGGAGCGGTTCGCCGTCGACCGCTGCCAGAGTGAGCGAGAAGATGTCCGCGCTCTCCGGTTCGATGCAGGCGGCTTCGAGCTGACGGAACCCGGGCCAGGCCGGCGGCGGGCTGCTGGTGGTCAGCCCGCGGTTTCCACCCGCGGCGCCGGGGCCGTGGTCCGCGTCGTCGAGCAGGGCTCGCAGCGACGTCCTCCAGCCGGGGCTCAACGCGGCGATGCGCAGGGCCCGTTCGAGCTGCGGCCGGGCGTGGCCGGGCAGGTAGAGCAGCGCGTCGATCTCCGCGACGGTCATCTCCTCGGGGCCCGAGGCGATCTTCACGATCTCGTCCCCGGCCCGCACCGGCCCTTCGGTCAGCACCCGCATGTAGAAGCCCGGGCGGCGATGGGACACCAGCAGGGCGGCCATCTGCGGCTCGCCGAGCCGCAACCCCACGCGGTAGCACGTCACGCGGGGTTGGGTGACCTCGAAGACCGCACCGCCGATCCCGTAGCGGTCACCGATGCACACCTCGTCGTCGGCGAGTCCGTCCACGGTGAGGTTCTCGCCGAACTGGCCGTACGTGAAGTCGTCCCGCTTCAGGTGCTCCTGCCAGTGACGGTAGGAGTTCAACTGGTAGACCAGCACGGCACGTTGCTCGCCGCCGTGCCCGGCGAGGTCACCCTGCCCGTCGCCGTCCAGGTTGAGCCGGCGCGCCATCACGGGCCCGGCGACGGGGTGCTTCCAGATGCCGGTGCGGGTGGTCCTGCCCTGCCAGGGGACATCCTTGGGCATGCCGACGTTCACGGCGATCAGAACGGCCATGACCTGTGCTCCTCCCGCGCTCGACAGGCCGGTGCCTGCCTCCAGCGTCGTACGGTCGGCCGCCGACCGCACCCGAAGAGCTCTACTCGGCGCCGGGGCTCGGCGCCGAGTAGAGTGAAAACCGGTGGGTGTCGTCGCCGCGCGCGTACCGCAGGCGCGGGTACGCCGCCGTCGTCGAGGCGGTCATGAATCTCGACGATCATGCACCTCGAACAGGCCTCGTTCGTCATCGGTGAGATCCTGCACTTCGACGGCGGCCAGAGCGCCGGCTTCTGAAAGAACTGGGATCGGGAGCGATCGACCTATGCGCACTCGCAAGCAGCTGACTCCGCTCGGCGCTGTCGGTGCGGGCCTGACGGCGGGAGTGGTCGGCACCGTCTGCATGGACGCCGCGCGGTTCCTGCGCCAGCGCCGGGCCAGCGGCGAACACAACGCCCTGCACTGGGAGTTCGCCCCGGTCCACACCTGGCAGGAGGCGCCGGATCCCGGGCAGGTCGGAAAGCGCCTGGTCGAGGCCTTCACCCGGCGCGAGCTGCCGGACAGCGCGGCGTTCCCCGTCAGCACGTTGATGCACTGGTCCTACGGAGTGGGCAACGCGGCCTTCTACGGCGCCGTCAGCGCCTCGCTGCGCAAGCCCCACGTCCTGTACGGGCTCCCGTACGGTGCGCTCGTGTGGCTCAGCGGATACGTGGTGCTTCCGATCGCGGGACTCTACAAACCCATCTGGAGGTACGACGCCAAGACGCTGGGCGATGATCTGACCGCCCACCTCGCCTACGGCCTCGGCACGAGCAGCGCTTTCTGGCTGCTGAGCAGGGTTCCCGTTTTCTCACGACAGCTGTAGTTCGCGATCCGGCTGGTACTGACGCTGGCACTGGCGTTGGTCGGCGAGGCGTGACCCAGGAGCAGAAAGCGGTGGCCGCCGTCACGGTAGCGCGTGGGCCGTGCCTGGGTCGGTTCGAGGGCCTGTTAGGCCGGGTGGCCGGCTACCTCCCGCCGGGGGCGGGACGTTCCGGGAGACGGCCCAGGGCTTACCGATGGAGCCGGAGGACGTGAACTGCAGGCTGCCGGCCGAGGCGATGGGGCATCGGGGTCCGCGCCGCTGGCACACCTGCTGCCCCGCGCGGTCCGGGATCCGAGTGAACGTGCCCGGAGCCCGCTCTGCCACAGTGCCGAGTCGGCCGCTCTGTGTCGCTGGTGCCACCCGTTGAACCGGCTCCGTCCCGCCAGGAGCGGTTCAGGTGAGCCGGAACCGGCCCTTCGGCCGTAGTCCAGGGTGGCGGCACAAGCCGCTCGAAGAACCTTGTGCGATCAGCCTGGAAGCCCGAATGAGATGACTCGACATGACGCTGCGCGCCGGCCGCTGGCGATGGCCAGCCGGAAAGCGCCCGGAGGCGGTGAGACCGGTGGGGCAGCCGAGGCATGGAGTGACGCCACGCTGGTCGGGCGCAGGGGGTTCCTGGCAGCGATTCGCTGAGTGTCCCGAGGAGTAACGGGAGACGACTCTTCGGACTCTTCCGATTGACATGAAATGGTGGAGTGGGACTGTGCGGCGGCAATTCGATCCGTTGGTGGGAACAGAGAACGAGCGGCACTGGCACTCGCAGATGGTTCATGAGGGACTGCTCTTCCCGCAGATCTACGGGGAGCGCACGCTGTACTCCGAACTCGCGCAGCGGCCCGGACGGATCAGGGAGATGCAGCGCGAGCGGCTGACAGCGGTGCTCCGGCACGCCGTCGATGCGGTCCCGGCGTACCGGCGGACCGGGATCACGGTCGACGGCGGGGCGGATCCGTGGCGGGTACTGTCCGCCTTCCCGTTGGTGGGCAAGCGTCAGCTTGCCGAGGGCATGATCGACCACTGCGACGACGACATCGACCCGGCGGTGTGCAGGGTCCTGGAAACGTCGGGGACCAGTGGTGTGCCGTTGCGGATGATCCGCCATGACGACGCGTTCGTCCACGAGTGGGCCACCGCGCTCGTCCGGAACGAGCGAGCGGGGTTGGCGTTCGACCGAAAGGTGCTGATGCCGTGTCTCGCGCGACTCGACCACTGGTTCGAGTACACCTCTCCCGGGATGGGGTTCTCGCGCGTTGCGCAGTTCGGCACGGCCGGACGCACGGCACCCGACCGTGCCGGGTTCGCCGACCGGGCGAGGGGCTTCCGCCCCGACGTGCTGACGGGGTCTCCGCGTAACCTCATGGACTTCATGGGGCTGCTGGGGCAGCACGGCGGCCGCCTGCCGTCGGTGCGGTCCGTCGTGTCGTGCGGGGAGCTTCTCGTCCCCGCCGCTCGGGAGGCACTCGCGGACTTCTTCGGGCTGACGGTGACCGACATGTATGCGATGAAGGAAGTCGGCACCATCGCGGTGCAGTGTGCGCTGGGCTCCTACCACATCGAGTCGGAGCGTCTGTGGTTGGAGGTCGTCGACGACGATGGTGTGCCGGTGCCGGAGGGCAGCGTCGGGGAGGTCGTGATCACCGATCTGACCAATCTGGCGATGCCCCTCATCCGCTACCGGACGGGGGACTTCGGCTCGCTGGCAGGGGCGCCGTGCGCGTGTGGCCTCCCGCACAAGGTGATGGACTTGGTGGAGGGGCGGAACCCGGGGGAGCTTCGCCGGCCGGACGGGACGGCGGTCCCCGTGCTCTGGGCCGTCCGGGCTGTCCGCCGCCACCCGGTCCGCCGCTACCAAGTCGTGCAGGAGGCCGACTTCTCCGTGTCCGTGCTGGTCTCGCCCGCTCCTGCGTTCACCGCTGCGGACACGACGGAGCTGACCCGCAGTCTCGCGGACGTCCTCGGCACGGACGTCCGGTGCCGGGTGCGGGAAGTCGACGACGGCGACTTCCACAGCACCGGCCGGCGCAAGGACGTCGACTTCGTGAGCTTCCTCCCCGACGTCGCCGACAGCCCGGGCAGGCTCTGAGCCTGGGCAACGAAGGCGACAGCAGCGACAGGGGAGGCCCGTTGTCCGATTCCGAGAGGAGGTGACCAACATGACCAAGGAGGAGCGCATCGCGCAGATCCAGCAGTTCTTTCGTGCCGACGGCGTGATCTAGCCGGTCGCCCGGCGACCCGCACGGGGAAGCCGGATTCCGCCCCCGGGCCGGCACCGCGCCGGCCCGGGGATCGGGGACGGGCGCATGTGATGAATCCGAGATACCACGAGGTGACGTGTAATGGGGTTGTCGTGAGGCCGTGTCAGCCGGACGGGGAAGTCCTGCGAGTGGAGAACCTTCGCAGGGCATTTCCCGGAACCCCGCCTGTCGAGGCGCTGCGTGGCGTCAGTTTCACGGTGCGTGCCGGGGAGATCGTCGGACTGCTCGGAGACAACGGTGCGGGCAAGACCACGCTCTTGAAGATCCTCTCGACGCTGCTCCTCCCGTCAGCGGGCGGGGCCGCGGTCTGCGGTGCCGACCTGGCCGGGCAGGCACGCCGGGCACGCCGTCACATCGGTGTCGTCTTCGGCGGAGACCGGGGGTTGTACCCCCGGCTCTCGGCCCTGGACAACATCGTGTTCTTCGGCGGCCTGTCCGGCCCGCACCGCCACCTGCGCGACCGCTCGTTGGCGGCCCTGGAGGAGGTCGGGCTCGCCGAACGGGCCGAGAGCCGGGTCGAGACGTTCTCCAAAGGCATGCGGCAACGCCTCCACCTGGCTGTGGGAATGCTGAACCAGCCGTGCCTGCTCATGCTGGACGAGCCGACGATCGGCCTGGACCTCCTGGAGGGGGAGCGGGTCCGCGAGGCCGTCGCGCGGCTCGCCGGCACGGGCACGGCGGTGCTCCTCACCAGCCACTACCCGACCGACATCGACCGCCTGGCGGGCCGAGTCGTGCTGCTCGAATCCGGCTCGGTCTCCCACGACCTGCCCGTCAACGAGTTCCGGCGGCAGGCGGGTTTCACTGCGGAGGTGAGCTTGTCCGGCCCAGGCGTCGCGCCGCGTGACGCTGCCGAACTCCTGGCCAACGCGTCCGTGCGGATCCAGCAGGACGAGGACGGCTGGAGACTTGCCTTCCAGGTCGGAGCCTGGGACGCGGACGTGCTCGCCCGACTGGCCGAGGTCGTACGACGGCATCCGGTGACGGACATCGATGTCGCCTCGCCCGGTGTCGAGGCCGTGATACGACGACTGGCCGTGAATCGTGGGTGACGCCCTGCGTGCCGCGCGGACGGAAGCGTGGGCGGTGTGGCGCGCGGCCGTGCTTCAGATCAGGGAGACCGGCCGGGTCAGAACGGCGATGGTCGTCTCGGTGATCCAGCCGGTGGTCCTCCTGGCCGTAGTCTCCCGGGGAACCGCGAGTACCGACTCCGGACAGGCGACCGAGGTCGTGTTCGGTTGCGTGATGATCGGACTGTGGTCGTCCACCCTGTGGGGCGCGGGAACGCTACTGCGCCGTGAGGCGGCCCAGGGAACCCTCGCGGCACTGCTGGTTCGCCCTGTTTCCCTGCTGTCCGTCCTTCTCGGCAAGACGCTCGGGGTTGCTGCGGCGGGACTGGTGCGCACGCTGGCCGCGGTGGTTGTCGCCGTGCCCGTCCTCGGGCTGCACCCACAGCTTCCCCGGCCGTCGGCGGCCGTACTCGTCACTGTCGCGGCCGTCGCCTCCGCAGCAGCCATGGGGCTCCTCCTGAGCTGCGTCGTCCTTCTGTCCCGAGCGGGGCTGCGCATCATCGAGGCCCTCGGCTACCCGGTCTTCGTTCTCGGCGGCATCGTCATCCCGCCGGATCTCCTCGCTCCGGTGCTGCGCTGGCCGGCCCAGGCCGTCAGCCTGCACCATCTGGCCGAGTTGGTGCACGATGCCGCCCACGGCCGGGCGCCTGCCTCCGTTCACCTGGCGGGCGTGCTGATCCTGACCGTGCTCTACCTCGCCTGTGGGGTGTACGCGTTCAATGCTGTGCTGCGGCGCGGCCGAGTCAAGGGGACCCTTGAGCTTGCCTGAATCCGTCCGAAGTGCGCTCACCGTCGGCCTGCGGATCTGCCGTCTCTCGGGGAAGGACTATCGGGTCGCCTCAGCCGGCTTGGCGGCGTCGTCCAGCGTGGCGATTCGGACGGTCTTCCAGGTCGCCTTCTTCACCCTCCTCGGGCAACTCGCTGGGGGAGCCACCGGACGTGCGTACGCGTTCGTCGGAGCCGTCGTCTTCGCTCCGGTCGCAGCGGTCACCAGCCACGTGTCCACTGTGGTGACCGCCGAAGTCCCCCAAGGGACCATGTACCGGCTGCGCCTCGGGAACGTCCCCCTGCTCGCCGTCATGCTCCTGCGGTCGTGGGTGTACGTCGCCGAAGGGCTCGCCATGTCACTCGTGGCCCTGGTTGTCCTTGGGCCCACCTTGCTCGGCTGGCGCGCGACGGCCGACGTCGCGGCTGCGTATCCCCTCGTTCTCCTCACCACGATGGGCTGTCTCTGCACAGGAATGCTCTGCTGCGCGCTCGTTCTCCTCGGCCTGGACGAGGGAATGGCCGTCAATTTCGTCGGCTACCTCATACTGCTCTGCGGCGGCGTGGTCGTTCCTGTTGATCCGGACGGAATCCTTCACCTGATCGGCCAGGCGCTACCCCTGGGCGCCGGCCTGAACGCGGTGCGGATCGGTACGACGGGTCAGGTATGGGGGGCGGTGGCACACGAGGTGGCCGTAGCAGCGTCGTGGCTTCTCCTGACCGGCGTCCTCCTCCGGTATCAGGCCCAACGTGTCCGTCATGGCTCCGCACCCGAGTCGGTGTGACCGCGCACCCACCGGCTGCATCCTCCCCCTCAACTCCCCTTCCGGAGGCACTTCATGGCTCCATCGGGCCAAGAACACATCCGCGCCCTCGTCCAGGCGCTGCACCACCTCGACACCGATGTCCTGGACCGCTGGGGTCGGATCCTCGCCCCTGCCCTGGCTGCCGGGAGGCGACTGCTGGTCGCGGGCAACGGCGGGTCAGCAGCCGAGGCCCAGCACCTGACGGCCGAACTGGTCGGCCGGTTCCGCGCCGAGCGCGCCCCGCTCTCCGCGATTGCGCTGCACGCCGACTCCTCATCGGTCACCGCCATAGCCAACGACTACGGGCCCGAGGAGGTCTTCGCCCGGCAGGTCCGTGCACACGGGCGCCCTGGCGACGTCCTGCTCCTCCTCTCCACCTCCGGTACCAGTCCCAACGTGCTCGCCGCCGCCCGCGCCGGCCGGGAAGCAGGCCTCACCGTATGGGCCTTGACCGGCCCCGGCCCGAACCCCCTCTCCGACGTGAGCGACGAGGCGGTGTCCGTGGACGCCGCCCAAGCCGCCACCGTCCAGGAATGCCACCTGGTCGCCGTACACCTGCTGTGCGCCGGCATCGACACCCACCTCACCGGACCCGCTCCCTCCGCCGACACACAACCGGACGGCCCGCGTCGACTGGTGGTGGTCGGCGACGTCCTGCTGGACCGCGACATCACCGGGACCGCAGACCGCCTCTCCCCGGAAGCCCCCGTCCCCGTCGTCTCCGGCACCCAGACCGTCAACCGGCCGGGCGGCGCCGGGCTGGCAGCCGTCCTCGCCGCCCGGACCCCCGGCTGGCGCGTCACCCTCGTCTGCGGTACCGGGCACGACGAATCCGGGGCGCAGGTACGCGCCCTGCTGGGCGAAGCCGGGATCGAGGTCATTGATCTGGCAACCGGCGGGACCACCCCGATCAAGACCCGCATCCGCACCGCCGACCGCACTGTGCTCCGGCTCGACACGGACACCTGCCCACTTCCACTCGGACCGTTGCCAGAACTGGCGCATGCCCGGCTGGCCACCGCCGAGGCAGTCCTGGTGTGCGACTACGGGCGCGGCATCACCTCCCACCCGGAACTCCGCCAAGCCCTCACCTCGGCCGCAGCCGGCCGTTCACTGGTGTGGGACCCGCACCCCAGAGGCACAGCGCCGGTTCCCGGCACCGCCCTGGCCGTCCCGAACGCCGAGGAGGCATTCGCCTTCAGCGGACACACCGGACCTCGCGACCTGGCGGGCGACACGGCCCGCGCCGTCCGACTGCTGGCCATCTGGCCCGTGGAGCAGCTGGCGATCACACGCGGCCGCAACGGCGCGGTCCTGGTCACGAATCCCGACGGCCACCCCCTGGCAGTCCCGGCCAGATACGCAGCCGGCGACACCTGCGGAGCCGGCGACCAACTGGCGGTCACCGCAGCTATGACGCTCGCCGCCGAACGGCTGCCCTCCCACGCCGTGGCCGCAGCTGTCGAAGCTGCCACCAGCTACATCGAAGCAGGCGGCCCTGCCTCCCTGGCCGTCGTGCCCGCCCCCTGGTGCACGGGCCCGCTGGAGCGCGCCGCCCGGGTACGCGCGCAGGGCGGCAAGGTCGTCGGGGCGGGCGGCTGTTTCGACCTGCTGCACGCCGGCCACCTCTCCCTGCTCGACCAGGCCCGGCGCCTGGGCGACGTTCTGGTCGTGTGCATCAACAGCGACGCCTCCGTTCGCCGCCTCAAAGGCGAGAGCCGGCCGGTCGTGGGCGAACGCGAACGCGCCATGCTGCTGACAGCCCTGAACTGTGTGGACGGCGTGATCGTCTTCGACGAGGACACCCCCGCAAGGGTGCTGGCCGAGCTCCGCCCGGACATCTGGGTCAAAGGCGGCGACTACGCAGGCCAACGGATCGCCGAAGCCGACCTCGTCGAAAGCTGGGGAGGAGAAGTCGTCACCGTGCCGTTCCTCGACGGCCACTCCACCACCGGCCGGATTCACCACGTCGCCCAGCGGGCGGGCGTCAGATGATCCTCGGCGGCAGCATCCCGGTCACCGGCACGGTGGTATTCGTCGGCCAGCACACAGTGACGGCCGTGCGACAGAATGACCCGAGGCACAGGCCGCATCCGGAACGGCGCCGGAAGGCCGTGTTCCTCGACCGCGACGGCACCCTGACCGAACCCCGCCACTACCCCTCCCACCCCGCCGAGCTGGTCCTCCAACCAGGCATCGAGGCACCACTGCTGGCCCTCCAACAAGCGGGCTACGCCCTCGTCGTCGTCACCAACCAGAGCGGTGTGGCCCGCGGGTTCTTCACTGCGGAGACCATGAGCGCCATGCACGACCGGTTGACCCTGCTCCTCGCCCACCACGGCGTTCATCTCGATGCCGTCTACGCCTGCCCTCACCACCCGGAAGGCACCCTTCCCGCGTACCGAAGCGTCTGTCAGTGCCGGAAACCGGCTCCGGGAATGCTCCACCAAGCCGCCCACGACCTCGGACTCGATCTCACCCGATCCTGGATGGTCGGAGACTCACCAAGCGACGTCGCCGCCGGTCAGCGAGCCGGAACCCGTACCGCCCTCGTCGGCCGCCAAGCACTCAGCTGCCCGCGCCCGGACCTCCAGTCCTCGACCACTTACGACGTGCTCCGCCAACTGATCTGACGACCGAGGGCTGCTCGGAGCCGCGACGCTCTCCGAACCGCTGGCGGGATACCAAGGGCTGCAGCGGCACCAGCCGGCCTCAGCCCGGACTCGCCTGCATTCCGGCCAGCAGACAAGCACCCTGGCCCGCCGGCACCGCTCCGGAGACGGCCGGGATCCCTCACGCTCGAACGTCCAGCGCCGCCACGGCGCGGAGAAGCCCGCGCATGGTCCCGTTGCCGCGCAGGGCGACCCGCACCGGCAAGGGCAGGGTGGTTATTCAGTGCCGCGTCGCTCGGTTCCGCCTTGTGCCTCAATTCGCCAAGGAGCTGTCCTTAGTCGATGAAGTCTTGTGTGAAATAGAAGTAAGTGGCTGGGCTTCCGTCGGGAGATGTGCCGGGCCCATAGGCCGTTCCCAGGCCGGCCCGTGTGTGATTTCGGTCGAGGAGGTTGGCTCTGTGCGCTGGTTCATTCATCCACCAGTTGAACGCATCCTGGGGTGTGGGCGGAGGAGCGTTTCCTGAGAACCATCCGAAGTAGACGTTCTCGCTGCCGGAAATTCCGACGGCTCTCATGATCCGCGCTGGTGGTGTACTGCCGTCCGATCCCATGTGGCCGGGCCATCCGTTCCATATCTGGTCCTTCAGGCCGGGGTGGTCGGCGAGGTCCTGGCTGTGGGCGCGTGTCGCGCCGACGAGCGCTGCGTCTATCGATACGTCCGGGGACCCGTTCTGCTGACGGGCGCTGTTGACGAGGTCGAAGGTTGCCAACTCCTGCCAATCCATGTAGACCTGGGGTTCATCTGGCCAATGATCGATGACGAATGTCAAGCCGCTCGCCTGATGTCCACCGCCCGCAGCGCATAGGCCTTTCTCCGGAAAACCGTTGAAGAACATGGCGTAGCAATTGGCGCAGTAGCGCCAGTTCGTTTGCTGGGTCGGGGCGTCTCCTGAACCGTCATGCCGGACGGTGCACATGTAGCCGCTCGCCTGGTGTCCGCCACCCGCAGCGCATGTGCCCTTTTCTGGAAAACCGTCGAAGAATAAGGCGCAGCAATTGCCGCACCGGCGCCAGTTCGTCTGCTGGGTGGGGGTCTCCGTCGCGTCGGAGGGGAAGCTGTATGCGAAGCCGAAGGCTTTGTGTCCTTGGCCGGCAGGGCATGCGCCTTTCTCCGGAAGAATGTCGAAGAACAGGGTCTGGCATTTGTAGCAGGAGCGCCAGTCGACCAGATTGGTCATGGGGTCCTCCAGGACTTGACGCAAGACCTGTTGGTTCTTGCGGGCCCCCTCGGAGTTGTAGCGGGGCGGGGTGCCGGACGGTGCCGCCCCTCCCAGGATGGCGCGCAGGAAGCACCTGCGCACGGTACCGGTGGGCGTTCGGCGGGAGCTGGGGGAGCAGCTGCAGCTGGGTGTGCGGCGGCCGCAGGTGGACCCGCGGCCCCGGTGGCCGTGGCTGGCCCCGCGTGGCCCTTCGCCCAGGCCCGCGCTCAGTCGAGGCCGGCCTCGAAGCGGGCTTCGGGGACCGGCGACCGGATCATCCCGAGTGCGTCAGGACCAGACGGTGACCTGCTCGGATGCCGGTCCCTCGTCGGCTCGCGCGGGGCGTTGCGACACGCGGGGTTTCTCATTGTCCCGCTACCTCGAAGTGATCGGGTATGGGCGTCTAATGGTGGTTTGTCATGATTTTTCGTCAGGTGTCCTGTGTCGCTTGCGCCTTGTCGCGCGGGGGTGCGGGGCGCTTTGTTGTGAGGAGAGGTGAACCTGCGGATGAGCGCTCGTACTCGTGGACAGGGCGATCCGCCGTGGTACCGGGTCAGCCGTCAGTGGCCCGTGGCCGTGTCCAACAGGGCCCTGGCCGGTGAGACGCCCCCGGGCGGTGCCGTCGTCGCATCCGATCCGGTCGGCTCGGGTGGACGGCGCGGGGAGCGCCGTGCGGGGGTGGTGTCGGTGGGGAGCGCGCTGCTGTCCGGTATGGCACTGCTGGCGGCCACGGCTCCACCGGCGACCGCCGCGCCGGTGGGGGCCGTGCCGGTGCGGACGCAGCGGACCGATCCGTCGCAGACCTTCACCTTCACCGGCGCTTCGCAGACCTTGACGGTTCCGGCGGCGGCGGTGGTGACGATCACCGCGGACGGTGCCGGCGGCGCCGACAACACCGGTACCGCTTGTTCCGTGACGGGGGCCGGCGGGGCGGGGGCGCGGGTGGTGACCACCCTGCCGCAGACCACCACATCGACGACCTTCACCATCAACGTCGGCGGCACCGGTGGCAAAGGCTGCAACGGCACCGGGACGCCGGGGGCCGGCGGGTTCAACGGCGGCGCCCCAGGGGGAGGTTTTCCGCTCACCGGTTTTCGTTTCGAGGGCCCGGGTGGGGGCGGGGCCTCCAGCGTCAGTACGGGCGGTTCCCTGCTGGTGGTCGCCGGGGGCGGCGGTGCCGCCGGCGGCACCGGAGCGGGCTCCGGGGGAGGGAACGGGGGCAACGGCGGGACAACGCCGGACGCCACCGGCGGTACCTCGGGAAGTGCCACCGGCCCCGGGGCTTCGCCGGGGCAGGGCGGGGGCGGTGGCAGCACCAGCACGAGCACCGGGGGTGCCGGAGGGGCCGCCGGCACCGTTGCGTTCTGTGCGGTCATGAACGGTGGGCCGGGGAGCGGGTTCTTGGGTGCCACGGTCGGTACCGGTGGCACCGGGGGCAGCTTCGACGGCGGCTGCGCCGCTTCTGTCATCGCTACTGGTGGCGGCGGTGGGGGCGGGTACTTCGCCGGCGGGGGCGGCGGCAGCGGCGCCGTCAACAAGACGGGCACCTCAGCAGGTGGGGGAGGGGGTGGTGGGGGCAGCAGCTTCGCCACTCCCGCGGGTAGCGGCACGAGCTACGCGCTCTCGACGATCGGGACGGCGAACCACAGCGGCCAGGTGATCATCTCCTACACGGTCCCGTCCCTGACCATCACCAAGACCCACGCCAGGCACTTCACCCAGGGACGGGACGGCATCTACACCATCGCCGTCGGCAACGCCGCCGGGGCCGCTCCGACCGACGGCACCACGGTCACCGTGCACGACACCCTCCCCGCGGGGCTCAAGGCCGACAGCATCAGCGGCACGGGCTGGACCTGTGACCGGGGCACGCTCACCTGCACCCGCAGTGACGTCCTTCCCGCCGGGAGCAGCTACCCGCCCATCACGCTGCAGGTCGATGTCTCCTGCCGGGCCGACGACGAGGTCACGAACACCGCGACCGTCACCGGGGGCGGCGACACCACCACCCACACCGCCACCGACCCCACCACGATCAAGCACCACAAGCACGACGAACACGACGAGTACGACATGCGCTGCGACCACCACGAGCACTGGTAGACCAGCCCGAGGTCCGATGGGACGAAGCACCGGCCGCCAGCACGGTGGCCGGTGCTTCGTGCTGTCCGGCAAGGGGTCCGAAGGTGTGACCTGGCCTGCTTGCAGTGCTCGCTCCTGGAGGGCCCTGGGCGGGGCCGCCGGTCCGGTGCGGATGCGCGCTGGGCCATTGGTGTGCAGGGTGGATGAGTACGGTCCGGGCTGCTAGGCGGCGGCGGTCCGTCCAGCCGGGGATGCGTTCGGCGGGCGGGTGATCGCCCGGCCGCCGGTGAACTTCCCGGGAGCGCCGTCGACGACCGAAGGAGACGCCATGTCCACCTGGAAGATCCTCCGCAGGGCTCTGGCCCCGACCGCTCTCGCCACCGTGCTGGCCGCGGCGTTCACGCTGCCGTCGCCGGCGCTCGCCACGGAGGCCCTCGCCCCGCAGGTGGCGGCCGCTGCCGCGCCGGTCTCGTTCGTCGGCCTGCCCGACCGGCCGCTGCCGACCGACCACGCGGCGCACCCGATCACCGTCACCTACCGCAACGACTCGTCGGCGGACCGGACCGTCGCCCCGCAGATCCTCGTCGAGTCACCGGACAACGGGCCCTTCCTCGCCCCGAGGGACATCAAGCTCGAGGTCCTGACCGGCGGCCACTGGAAGACCGTGCGGCTGGCCAGCGAGACCGGCACGCTGTACACCGACCTCACCCGGGCGAAGCTGGTCCTCCACAGCCATCACACCCTCACCCAGCGGTACCGGCTCACCGTCGTCAACGCCGGCCCGGGCACGGTCCAGCCGAGGGTCGCGCTGTACGCCTGAAATCCTCGGGGCTTCGCCGGCCGCGTGGGCCGCATCGAGATGCCCGGTGACTCGTACACGGTGACGAACGACGCCGGGACGTCTTCGGAGCGGGGGAAGCCGGCGGGACGGGCGTCTCGGTGGCCGGCCGGGGTTCCGTGACGGCTTCGCGCCCTGCCCGCCTGTCGCCGTGCCGACCAGGGGCCCGACAGCCGCTGCGACGCCCTGTGGTGCCGTTCCCCCATCGGCCGGGTGTGGTGGCGGTCTCAATGGCAGCCGATTGGCACTGACTCAAGGTGATGGCGGTGGGCCGGTCGGTGATGGCGCCGGGGCTGGGGCCGTGAGTGCGCTCACATGCGAATGCGGTGTACGACGACGGATAGTGGTGTCCGTTTTGCACTATTTTGCAACTATTTGGCATGTTATTGGGGGGCGTTTGCGCAGGCCGGGAGGGTTCGGCGCGCTCCGGGCGGCCCGCCTCTCGAATCAGTGCCGGTCTCTTGGCTACGACGGCGGGTCGTAGCGAGGGGGTCTTGGCGAGCGCCGATCCGGTCTGGCAGCTTTGCATTCATCGCCAGCCACACCGGCTCCTGTCCCACCGGTGAACGGCTCACCGCCGAGTCACACCCCGCGACCGTTCGGCCCCTGTCCGGCCACGGTCGAGGCGGGGAGTGACACCGGCCCAACTGATTGAGGTCTTGTCTATATGCCCGCTTTCAAGCTCCGCATGCGTACCTCTGCTGTGATTCTCGCCGGTGCCGCCGGTGTGACCGCCCTGGGTGCCGCCGTGGTCCCCGCCGTCGCCTCGGCTGCGGACGCCTCCCCGCAGGCCCTCGCCGCTCAGATCGTGCCGGCGGACCAGCTGGCCTCGTTCAGCCAGATCATCTCCCACGAGTCGGGCTGGAACGTCACGGCGACCAACCCGAGCTCGGGCTCGTACGGTCTGGGCCAGGCGCTGCCGGCCTCCAAGATGGCCTCGGCCGGTGCGGACTGGAAGACCAACCCGTCCACCCAGATCAAGTGGTCGCTGGACTACATGAACACCCGCTACGGCAGCCCGAACGCCGCCTGGAACTTCTGGCAGGCCAACCACTGGTACTAAGCCGACCATTCGGCTTCCCCTCACCCCGGGGGCCGGACAGGGGCAACCGGAGTGACCCACGAAGGGCCTGTGCCAGCGCATCTGCGCGGGCACAGGCCCTCGTGCCGTTCTCCCGGCCGTCCGAAACGCCCCGATCGGCAGCAGCGCACCCCTCTGGGACGTCGGTTACGTGTTGCTCATGAGGTCGTCGAACCGCGGTGACACAACGGTCAAACGGCGCGAAAAACGGCCTCCTAGCGTCTTCCTCATGACCTACGAACGCCGAACGTCCCATGACCACGAGACCCCCTCCGTTGGCCGTGGCCTGCGCCGCGGTGCCGCCTTCTGCGCGGCCGCCCTCGCCGCCGTCCTCGCCCTGACCTCCTGCGGAAGTTCCCCGGCCGAGGACGGGGGTGGCCCGGGGCCGGCGAAGGCCGGCGCCGAAGGGCTGAAGAAGCCCTCAAGGATCCTGTGGATGGGTGACTCCATCGCCGTCGGGCAGGCCCAGCCGCTGGCCGCCGCGCTCAAGTCCACCGGTATCGAGCTCACCTCCATCGCCGCCGACGGCGGCGGCGCAGCGGTCGGGCCGGTGGCGATGTCCAGCGGCGACGTCGCCTCCCGGCTCGCGTCGGTTCGCCCCGAGCTGGTGGCCTACCAGATCACCACCTATGACTGGGGCAGCCCGCAGGAGCAGCAGCAGGCGTACGAGAAGCTGATCGGCACGGTCAAGGCCGCGGGTGCCCGGCTGGTGATCGTCACCACTCCGCCGTTCGACACGGGCGATGACTTCTACGCCCCGCACAAGGCCGACATCGAGTCCGCTCCGGGGGCGGCGAAGGCGGCCGTCGCCGCGCACCCCGGCGATGCCTTCTTCCTCGACGCCTCCGCCCTGTGGGGCACCGACTTCAAGGCCCCGCAGGCGCAGCGTTCGAACGACAGGACGCACTCCTGCCAGCAGGGCACGGCGAAGTTCGCGCAGTGGTTCACCACCGAGGTGGGCAGGCTGGCCGGGTTCTCGCCCGCCGATCCCAAGAGCTGGGCCAACGGCGACTGGACCAGGTCGGATGTGTTCGCCCAGCTGAACTGCGCCTGAGCCGGTGTCCGAGATGGTGTCCGAGATGAAGACCGCCTCGCCGGCGGCCCGGCGGCGGAACGCGCGCGCGTCCCGCCGTCGGCCGGGCACGGGGCCTGCCGCGTGCTCCGGCTCCCGCCGCTCCCATGTCCCGGCCCTGGACGGTCTGCGCGGGCTGGCCGTCCTCGGGGTTCTCCTGTTCCACCTCGGGGACTTCCCCGGCGGGTTCCTGGGGGTCGACCTGTTCTTCGTGCTCTCCGGTTTCCTCATCACGGGGCTGTTGCTGCGGGAGGCCGGGGAGAACGGTGGCCGGATCGACCTGGTGGCCTTCTGGGGCCGCCGGGCCAGGCGGCTGATGCCCGCCCTCGCCCTGGCCCTGGGCTCGGCGATGGTGCTGGCCTCCGTGCTGGGCACGGCGGCCATGGCCCGCTTCGCGCACCAGGACGCCCCCTGGGTGGTGGCCAACCTCGCGAACTGGCATTTCATCGACGCGCAGGTCGGTTACTTCCAGGCGAACCCGACCCGGGTGTTCACCCACCTGTGGAGCATCGCGGTGGAGGAGCAGTTCTACCTGCTGTGGCCGCCGTTGGTGCTGCTTCTGCTGCGGCTGCGCCGGACCGCGGGTGCCGGCGCGGTGGCCGGCGTGGCGCTGGTCGGTGCGCTGGTGTCCGCGGCGCTGATGGCGCTGCTCGTCGACCCGATGGACACCACCCGTGTCTACGAGGGCACCGACACCCGGGTGTTCGCCCTGCTGCTCGGCGCGCTCGCGGCGACTCCGGCGGTGCGGCTGCGGGTGGCGCGGCTGCCGGGGCCTGCCGCAGGCCGGCTGGCGCTGATCCCGGCGGGCCTGCTGGCCGCCGGGTGGGCGCTGGCCTCGGGGACGGGGCAGATCGTCCTCTTCCGCGGCGGGTTGCTGCTGCACTCGGCGGCGGCGGCCGCGCTGATCGCCCTGCTCGCGCACGCTCCGACGTCCCCGCTGGGCAGGGTGCTGAGCCGGCGCCCGCTGACGGTACTGGGCGGGCTCTCGTACGGCCTGTACCTGTGGCACTGGCCGCTGATCCTGCTGCTGGACCACGCTGGTCCCCGCCTGGACGGCTGGGTTCGGACCCTGTGGCTGGGCGGGCTGGCGGTGGCGGTCGCGGCCTGCTCGAAGGCGCTGCTGGAGGACCCTGTCCGCCACCGGGCCCGCTGGGCCCACGGCCGCCCCGGGGTCCTGGCGGCCGTGGGCACACTGGCCGCGCTCGCCGCACTGTGGCTGGTGCTGCCGCTGATCGCGCCGACGGCGTCGGGTGCCGTCGTGGACGTCACCCAACTGTCCCTTCCCTGAGGCGCGGTGGCCGGATCCGTGCTGTGCCCGCGGGTGTTCGGGCCGGGCTTCGGGACCTCTCCTGGACCGTGGCGGGTAGGTAGGCATCCGGTGCCGGTGATCCGGCTCGCCGAGCCCAGGTCGGGTTCCGTCGGACTCAGCCGGTGTGGTGGAGGTCGCACTGCACGAAGACCGGTCCGGGGGCGTCGCTGCTGACCATGGCGATCCGGGGGGCGGTCGCGGTGGTCGCGGGGGCGTCCTCGGCGGTGCAGACCAGTTGCTGGATGGCGTAGGGGCTCAGCGCGGAGGTCGGCCAGGACAGGCGCAGGGTGACGGTGCCGTCCTCGGTGGCGGCGGTGACCTTGCCGGAGGCGGGCAGGGCGGTGCCGAGACCGGTGTGCTGCTCCGTCCGGGTGGGGCCTGCCATGAGGGTGTCCAGGGTCTGCTGGAGGCCTTCGCGTTCGGTGCCCGGCCTGATCGTCAGGCGGATTCCCTGGGGGCTGAGGAAGTACAGCCGGGTGCCGGACTCGATCCCGGTGGCGGGTTTGCCCGACTTCACCGCGCCCGCCGTGTCGGGGATCGCGCAGCCGCAGGCCGTGAGGAGCAGCGCCGCTGCGGCGATCGCGCGGAGGCGGATGGTCATGGGGCGTCCTTCGTCAGGGGTCCGCGGGGCAGGACGAGGGTGAACACCGCGCCGCTGCCGGGGGCGTTGGCGGCCTCGATGAAGCCGCCGTGCAGGCGGGCGTTCTCCTGGGCGATGGCCAGGCCGAGCCCGCTGCCCTCGGAGCGGGTGCGGGCCCTGTCCGCCTTGTAGAAGCGGTCGAACAGGTGGGGGAGTTCGGCGGGCGGGATGCCCGGGCCCCGGTCGGTGACGGTCAGCACCAGGTCGGATCCCGGCCCCGGGCCATGGGTGGTGAGGGTGAGGCGTACGGGCGGGCGGCCGTGGCGCAGGGCGTTGCCGGCCAGGTTGGCGACGATGACGTCGAAGCGGCGCGCGTCCAGGCGGACGGGCAGGGCGGCGGGCAGGTCCAGCTCGACCCGGTCGCTCCAGCCGCGCAGGTCGAGGGTGGCGCGTACGGCTTCCGCGGCGTCCACGTCCTCGGTGCGCAGCGGGGCGGCGCCGGCGTCCATGCGGGAGATCTCGATGAGGTCGTTGACCAGGCGGGTGAGGCGCCCGGTCTCGTTGCTGATCATGCGCAGGGCGGTCGCGGTGTCGGCGGGCAGGTGCTCGGCGTCCTCGTCGAGGATGTCGGTGACGGCGGCCATGGCGGCCAGCGGGGTGCGCAGCTCGTGGGAGACGTCGGCGGCGAACCGCCGGCCCTGGCTCTCGACCGCCCGCAGTTCCTCGATGGTGCCCTGGAGGGTGCGGGCGGTGTGGTTGAACGTCTTGGACAGCTGGGCGAGTTCGTCGTGGCCGGAGACGGCGAGGCGGGTGTCGAGCCGTCCCTGGGCGAGGGCCTGGGCGGCGTCGCCCAGGGCGCGGACGGGGCGCAGGACCTGGCGGGTGGCGAGCAGGGCGAGGCCGGCGGCCAGTACGGCGGCGAACGCGCCGGCGCCGGTGGCGGCGGCCAGCAGCGCGCTGGTGGCCGCCTGTTCGCGGTCCAGGGGCAGGAGGGCGTAGACGGTCAGCCCGGACAGGTCGCCGGCTCCTGAGGCGGGGCCGGCGGGGGTGCGGGTGACGGGGACGCCGACCGCAGTCCGCCCGTGCCGGCGGGGACGGCGGTGACGACGGCGTGGTGGGCGCGCGCGATGGAGGCGACGATGGACAGTCCCAGGCCCGCGCCCTCACCCGGGCTGTGCCGACGCTCCCGGAGGCGGCGGAAGGGCTCGAAGAGGTAGGGGACCGTCTCCGGCGGCACCTGGGGGCCGGTGTTGGAGACCTCCAGGACACCGTCGTGCACGCCGACCTCGACCCGGCCGCCGTCGTGGTTGTAGCGCAGGGCGTTGCCGACCAGGTTGCGCACCAGGTGTGCCAGCAGCACCGGATCACCCTCGACGGACACGGGGGCGGTGTCGGTCGAGACGGTGACGCGGTTCTCCCGGTCTTCCTGCGAGGCGGCGCACTCGGCGGCCACCGCGCGGGCCAGCTGGTCCAGTGCGACCGGTTCACGGCGGTCCAGCCTCTGGTCGGAGACGGACAGCAACAGCAGGCCCTCGATGAGCCGTTCGCTGCTCTCGGAGACCTCGATCAGTTTGCGGCGGACCCGGGCGACGGCGGCCGGATCCTCGGTGGCCAGCCCGATTTCGGCCGCGGCCCGCTGCACCGCGAGCGGAGTCCGCAGTTCGTGTGCGGCGTTGGCCGCGAACCGCTGTTGCGCGCCCACCAGTTGTTCCATGCGGTCGAGCATGGCGTCGAAGGTGTCGGCGAGCTGTTTGAGCTCGCCCGGGGGTGCGTCGAGGGCGATCCGCTCGTGCAGGTTCTCACCCGAGAGCCGCCGCGCCGTGTTGGTGATCACCGCCACCGGGCGCAGCACCCGCCCCGACATCCACCAGGCCAGTGCCACCGAGATGACGGCGAAGGCGGCCAGAGCGATCAGGGAGACGGTCAGCAGCTGGTTCTGGGCCGCCTGCTCGGCGGCCTGGGTGACGACCTTGACGGCCTGGAAGTGGGACTGTCCGCCGTCGGCGGAGGTGGTTCCGGGTAGAGCGCTTGCGGGTGCGGCGGTTCCCACCGTGAGGGTTTTCGCCGCGGCGGGGTCCGGGGTCCCCAGTGTGGCCAGTCGCGGTTCGACGGCGACGGCCGTGCTGATCGAGGTGTACAGGTTCTCCCGGACCAGGAAGTTGACCAGGAAGATGAGCATGGCCCCGGCGAGGACGAGCAGCCCGCCGTAGAGCATGGTCAGCCGGCCCCGTTCCCCGCCCGGCAGCCGCGGGCTTGGTCGGCCGGGCAGCGGAGGGCGGTTCAGGCCGGCCGGGGCGAAGCGCCTCACGCCGGGACGCCGATGCGGTAGCCGTGGCCGGGCACGGTGTCGATGACCGAGGGCTCGCCGAGCTTGGCGCGGAGTTTGCTGAGGACGACCCGAACCGCGTTGGTGCGGTATCCCATGTTCTGCTCCCACACCTGCTCGATCAGGTCATCACCGCAGACCACGGCGCCCTCGGCCTGCATCAGCACCTCCAGTACGCCGAACTCCTTGCGGGACAGGGCGAGGTAGCGGCCCTCCCGGAAGGCTTGGCGGCGGGCGGTGTCGAGGGTGATGCCCGCACGTTCGATGACCGGCGGAAGGGCGGGGTGGGTGCGGCGGCCGAGCGCCAGTACCCGGGCCAACAGCTCCTCGTAGGCGAACGGCTTGGTGAGGTAGTCGTCCGCGCCCAGGTCCAGGCCGTCGACGCGGTCGCGGACGGTACCGGAGGCGGTGAGCATCAGCACCCGGGTGAGCAGCCGTTGCTCGACGACGCTCCGGCACACCTCGTCGCCGTGCGCCCCGGGCAGGTCGCGGTCGAGCACGAGCACGGCGTAGTCGGTGAGCCTCAGCCGCTCCAGCGCGTCGGCGCCGTTGTACACGACGTCGACGGCCAGGGCGTCGCGCCGCAATCCCTCGGCGATCATGTCCGCCAGGAATTCCTCGTCCTCCACGATCAGTACACGCATGACACCAGGTGTACCTGAAACCCACCTTTCGTCGCCGTAAAGGTCTCGGCTGACAGCGGCGAAATGCGGGTGCGTGCCAGCCTCTGCGTGGTCGGAGCGGCCGGAGCGGTCGGCCGCTCGTCATCGGCCACTCGTCATCGGACACGGAGGAATTCCATGCGGAACCACATGCGGAACCACAGGTACGGCGCGGCGGCCGCGTTGGTGGCAGGGCTCGCGCTGTTCGCCACGGCCTGCGGCGGAGGCGGCACGGGCTCCGGCGGAGGCGGCGGCTCGGACTCGTCGGGCAAGGGCGCGGCGGCGGACCAGGCCTACGAGCACCGTAAGTGCCTGCGCGAACACGGCGCCCAGGTGAAGGAGCCCGAGCCGGGCCAGGACCCGCGGGCCATGGTCCTGGAGGGCGGCCAGGACAAGATGGCGGAAGCCCTCAAGGCCTGCGGGGGAGCCGGCGGCTCGGGTGGCGCGAAGATGTCCCAGGCCGACAAGGACAAGGCCCTCGACTTCGCCCGGTGCATGCGCGGTAACGGTGTGGACATGCCGGACCCGAAGTTCGACGGCGACTCGGCGATGTCGGGATCGGCGATGAAGGTCCCGGAGGGCGCCGAGAAGGACAGGTTCGACCAGGCGAACAAGGCGTGCAGTGGTCAGAATGCGCAGTGAGCGCGGGCGCAGCCGCCGAACGTACCTGATCGCCGTGCTGGCCACCTCGGTCACGCTGGCGGGCGGGGTCACGGCCCTCTCGCAGGCTGGAGGCAGCGGCAACGCCGGCGCGGCACGCACGGACGGGCTGCCGCCGAGCACGGGTTCGGTGGAGCGGCAGGATCTGAGCAGCCGGACCCGGGTGGACGGGACCCTCGGCTACGCCGAGGAGCGCCGGATCAACGCCGGTGTGCCGGGCACCCTCACCTGGCTCCCGGAGGCCGGCGCGGTGGTGAAACGCGACGGGGTCCTCTACGAGGTCGACGGCCGGAAGGTCCGGCTCATGGTCGGCGAGCGCCCGATGTACCGGACGCTGAAGGCCGGAGACGAGGGGGCGGACGTCAGGCAGCTGAAGGAGAACCTCCGCGACCTGGGCTACGGCAAGGGGCTGGCCGCGGACGAGAAGTTCACCGCCGGTACGGCGGATGCGGTCAAGCGCTGGCAGAAGGCCCACGGCCTGGCCCAGAGCGGCGAGATCGGCCCCGACCAGATCGCCTTCTCGCCCGCGGCGGTGCGGATCAAGAAGAACGACGCGGCCGTCGGCGGCCAGGCCGCTCCCGGCAAGCCGGTCCTCACCGCCACCGGCTCCGAACGGCAGGTGCAGATCAAGATCGAGGTCTCCCGGGCCGACCTCGCCAAGCCCGGCACCCGGGTCGAGGTCGCCCTGCCCGGCGGCGGCAAGGCCAAGGGCAAGGTCGCCTCCGTCGACCGCACCATCGGTGAGGACGGCAAGGAGCAGGGCTCCCCGGACAAGCCCGCCAAGATCACCGCCCGGGTGGTCTTCGACGACCCGGGGCAGGCGGAGGGCTTCGACCAGGCGCCCGTCACCGTCGAGCTCGAAGGCGAGGTCCACAAGGACGTGCTGACCGTACCGGTCAACGCACTGCTCGCGCTGTCCGGCGGAGGCTTCGGCATCCAGATCGTGGAGAACGGGAAAGTGCGCGAAGTCCCGGTCGAGCTCGGCATGTTCGGACAGGGCCGGGTCGAGGTCAGCGGGAGCGGCCTGACCGAGGGAATGAAGGTCGGGGTGCCCAAGTCGTGAGCACCGTAGTCGAGTTGAACCAGGTCACCAAGGAGTACCCGGGCGGGGTCACTGCGCTGCACGGGGTGGACCTGCGCATCGGACGCGGCGAACTGCTCGCCATCGTCGGCCCTTCGGGGTCGGGCAAGTCCACCCTGCTGCACATCGTCGGCACCCTGGACCGGCCCAGCGCCGGATCCGTCACCCTGGCGGGCCACGACGTCGCCGCCCTCTCCGACCGCAGGCTGTCTGCCCTGCGCGCCCGGCACATCGGCTTCGTCTTCCAGTCCTTCCACCTGGTGGCCGGGGTCAGCGCCCGGGACAACGTCGCCGAGGGCCTGCTCTACTCGGGCCTGCCGCGCGCCCAGCGCCGCAGGCGCGCGGCCCTGGCCCTGGAGCGGGTCGGGCTCGCGGACCGCATGCACCACCGTCCGCACGAGCTGTCCGGCGGCCAGCGCCAGCGGGTGGCCATCGCCCGGGCGGTGGTCGGCGAACCGGACCTGCTGCTGGCCGACGAGCCGACCGGCGCACTGGACTCCGCGTCGAGCGAAGCGGTGATGGAGCTGCTGTACGACCTCAACGCCCAGGGCGCCACCATCGCGGTGATCACCCACGACGGCGAGATCGCCGACAGCCTGCCACGCCAGGTCCGCATCCGCGACGGCCGCGTCGTGGCGGATCTGCGCACCGGCGCCGCCGCCCCGGCCGATCGGGGTGGGCAGCGGTGAGCCGCACACGGCTGGCCCCGGCCCGGCTCAGCCCCCGCGACGTCCTCCACGTCGGCTCGGCCGGCCTGCGCACCCGGCCGCTGCGGGTGGTGCTGTCCGCGCTGGGCATCGCCATCGGCATCGCCACCATGATCGCGGTGGTCGGCATCTCCTCCTCCAGCAAGGCCCAACTCCTGCGGCAACTCGACCAGTTGGGCACCAATATGCTGGTGGCCTCCCCTGGCCAGGGGCTGTTCGGCGAGAAGGTGAAGCTGCCCGAGGAGTCGACCGGCATGCTGGGCCGCGTCCCCGGGGTCGAGCAGGTCGGCGCGACCGGGGACCTGGCGCAGTCCGTCAGACGCAGTGAGAAGATCCCCAACGACGAAACCGGCGGCATCACCGTGAAGGCCGCCACCGAAGGGCTGCTGGACGTCGTGCGCGGCGCGGTCGGCTCGGGCACCTGGCTCAACGAGGCCAACGGACGCTACCCGTCGACGGTGCTCGGACACGTCGCGGCCCAGCGCCTGGGCATCACCGCCCCCGGCCAGCAAGTCCACATCGGCGGCCAGTACTTCACCGTCATCGGCATCCTCGACCCGCTGCCGCTGGCACCCGAGATCGAACGGGCCGCCCTGGTCGGCTGGGACGGCGCCGGCACGCTGCTGGGCTTCGACGGCCACCCGACCCAGATCTACGAACGGTCGACGGACCAGGCGGTCAGCGCGGTCCGCGCGCTGATCCCCCGCACCGTCGACCCGCAGAACCCGCACAACGTGCAGGTCACCGACCCCTCCTCGGCGCTCCAGGCCAAGGCCGCCACCGAGGGGGCCTTCACCGACCTCCTGCTCGGGCTGGGCGGGGTGGCGCTCCTGGTCGGCGGCGTCGGAGTCGCCAATACGATGATCATCTCAGTGCTGGAGAGGCGCCACGAGATCGGACTGCGCCGCTCCCTGGGCGCCACCAGGGGCCAGATCCGCCTCCAGTTCGTGACGGAGTCCCTCCTGCTCTCCGGACTGGGCGGGCTGGCCGGCGTGGCCCTGGGCGCGGCCGCCACCTACGCCTTCGCCGCCGCGGGCGGCCTGCCCTGGGTGGTCCCCTTGTGGGCCGTCACCGGAGGCTTCGCCGCCACCCTGCTCATCGGCACGGTCGCAGGCCTCTACCCGGCCGTCCGCGCCTCCCGACTCTCCCCGACCCTCGCCCTCCACACCGGCTAACGGGCGGCACGGCGTGGGGCACTCCCTGGAGTGCCCCACCCGCCGGACCGCAGCGGGCGCGACCGGGGTGGAAGGAGACACAGCGCCGGCGGGTCAACCGCAACACCCCCAGAACCCCACAACCGGATCCCGAGCGTCTACCCTCCAGCCGCTGGTCCACCCGACCCGCCCAGAACGTGTCCGGCCCCGACGTCTCCGTCGGGGCCGGACACGTTCTGCAAGGTTTCGATCCGACCGGCCTCATCCGGTCAGTTGATCTGCGCAGCTGCGCCACCGAGGACTCGATGTCGACGGGCGGTGAGGTTTCCGGCCTCGTCGGCCTTGACGGTGACGCCCGTGCCCTTGGTGGTGAAGCGGACCTTGACCAGGGCCGGTCGGGCCGGACGAAGTCGGGGTGGTCGATCTTGTGCCCGGGCTACTTGCGCCACATCGCCTCGCGGACCAGCCGTTCCAGTTGGGTGTCGTCTTCGGGGCGGTGCCCGCCTCCCGCTCCCTCCCTCCCCGCTGCGCGGACCCACCGGCGCAGCCGAGCCCTCGCCGCCGGAACAGACCACCCCAGCGGCCGTCGACGCCATGGCGTAGCCCCGCGCGCTGTCAGCGGCCGCCACCGGCACCGTGGAGGGAGGCTTCCCGGGCTCGAACCCCCGAGCGGGTCCGGGAAGCCGTACCAACGGCAATGGCCCCAGCGCAATGCCCCAGGCGTCATCGTCAAGACCTTGCACCTGCTCGCCGTCGTCGACCCGGTCGACCACACCTGTCGCCGCCAGACGCACAAGCGGCCAGGCGAAGTGAGCTAGGAATCCCCGTCCTTTAGGGCAGGGAGGATGTCAATGGGAGTGGTTTTGAACGCGGTAGTCCTGTGGACGACACGCTACGTCGCCGCCGCCGTCGCCCAGCTGCGTGCCGAGGGCCACGACGTTGGAGCCGGGTGCCGTCCGCACCCGCAGTGACACTGAGGACCTCGGCGTAGGGGTTCGCGGGTGAGGCCGGGACCTTGCCGCCGGATTCGGGTCCGGCCCTCCATGGAATGCGGAACAGGAATCACGCCAGGAGGGAGCCAGGGGGTGTCCCCGTAGATCAAGGTGAGGTTGACGGTGCCCGGGGAGATATGTTCTCGCTTGCGTCTGCCGACACACTGCGGGACAGGCCGGATCGCTTGCTGAGGAGCGTCAACGCGGTGATCAAGGCGAGAGCGGTGAAGACGCCGGCTGCCCCGAACGCGGCATGCTGCCCGGTGGTGAGTGCGAGCGGTGTCGGACCGCCGATCGCGGACGTGCGGGCGGCGGCGACGCTGGTGCAGATGGCGGTGCCGACGGCGGTGCCGACGGCGAAGGAGGTGTCGGAGAGGCCGGCGGCCAGGCCTGAGTCCTTTTCGGTGACGCCGGTCAGCGCGGCGATCTGTGCGCATACCGTGACGGCGCCCATTCCCGCCCCGAACAAAAACAGGGCCGCCGGCAGAAGACTCATCGGGCCACCGGCCGGTATGCGGGTGAGCAGCAGGCAGCCACACCCGAGCAGGACGGTCCCGGCGGCAGCTACCCGCCCCAGCCTGAGCCTGCGCACGATCCGTTGGCTCAGCAGTGCGCCTGCGGCCGCGGTGACGGTCATCATCGCGGCTGCCAGCCCGAACCGCGCCGCCGGCCAGCCGAGCACCTGCTGCACGAAAGAGGTGAGGGTGACGAGCATGCCGTCGACGGTCATGCCGGCGATGAGCAGGAGGAGGTTGCCACCGATCAGCATGCGAGAGCGCAGCGACTGAAAGGAAACGAGCGGGGCCGTCGATCGCTTCTCCACCAGGATGAACATCCAGGCCAGCACGGCCACGGCGGCCAGTAGCCCGATGCTCTGTCCGTTCGCCCACCCGGATGTCGGTACCCGGGTGATCACGTATACGAGCAGAACGAGTGCTGGGGCGATGGTCAGCGCACCAGGGACATCGAAGGAACGGGAGCGTGTGCGGTCCCGGCTTTCGCGCAGCGTGGCGGGGGCGAGCACCAGCACGAGGGTCCCGACCGGGACGTTGACCCAGAACACCCACTGCCAGCCGAGGGTATCGGTGATGATGCCGCCCAGTAGTAGACCGGCGGTGGCGCCGAACCCGCCGAGGCCGCCCCAGATGCCGAGCGCCTTGTTCCGCTCGATCCCTTCGGGGAATGTGTTCATGACCATCGACAACGCGGCCGGAGCGATGATCGCGGCCGAGACGCCCTGCACCGCCCGGGCGGCCACCAGGGTCTGGATGGACGGGGCGAGCCCGCACGCCAGCGAGGCCACGACCCGCAGCACCATCCCGGCGATGAACACA
This sequence comes from Kitasatospora sp. NPDC127121, assembly GCF_042677305.1. NCBI lineage: Bacteria > Bacillati > Actinomycetota > Actinomycetes > Kitasatosporales > Streptomycetaceae > Kitasatospora > Kitasatospora sp. NPDC127121. The sequence goes on from NZ_JBHXTQ010000014.1 coordinate 96,803, forward strand.
CGCCGACGGCCCAACAGATCCGCAGCGCGGCCGCATAACAACAGCAGCCCGCTGAAGGCCAGCGCGTAGGCCGTCACGGTCCATTGGATGGCAGGACCGTGCAGGCGAAGGTGGCCTTCGATCGCGGGCAGGGCGGCGAGCAGGCTGGTGCCGTCCAGAATCGTCATGAAGAACGCCGTGCCCAGCAGCGCCAGCACTTGCCAACGGCGAGTCCGCGAACGGTTGCTCGTGGTCATCGCTGTTGCTGGATGCTTCGCAGCAGTTCGGTGGCGAGCGCGTCAAGCCACGTGCCGGTGCCCTGCTCCCGCCAGCTCGGTTCTTCGCGGCCGTCGAGGAAGGTGCTCTGCTCGGTGAGCAGCAGCCGGGTGCCACCACCCTCGGGGAGGAACTCCACCGTCGTCAGCGACACTGTCGCAAGGTCTTGCCCCTCGGACAGGGTGGAGGTGTAGACGATCCGCTCGTCCTGGATGATGTCGCGGTACCAGGACTCGAAAGTCAGCACGGGCCCACCGCCGGAGCGGCCGCGGTTGACCTCCCGCCCACCGACGCGGAAATCGAGCTCGTGCTCGGCGTCGAGGCCGGCGAACCAGCGGGCCTTTGCTTCGGGGGCGGCCCACGCGGCGAACACTGTGGCCGGTGAGGCCGCGTAGAGGCGTTCGAGGGTGAACGTGGCATGTGTGACCAGGTGATCGGTCATTGTGTGCTCCCTTGATCCGGGCTGTCGCAGTGTTCGGTCAGGTAGTCGCCGAGGCGATCGAGGCGGTGTTCCCAGGCAGTGCGCTGCGCAGCGATCCAGTCCTCGGCCATTCGCAGCACAGCCGGCTCAAGGTGGCAGGTGCGTACCCTTCCGGCTTTCTCGGACCGGACCAGTCCGCACGCCTCCAGTACCTGTAGGTGCTGCATCACCGCTGGCAGCGACATGGCCAGCGGCTGGGCCAGCTCACTGACCGAGGCAGGCCCGCGGATCAACCGTTCGACGATGTCCCGGCGAGTCGCGTCCGCCAGCGCTTGGAACACCCGGTCCAACGAACCAGATTGGTTAAGCATGTGCCTAACTGTTCGATGGTGGCAGCGAATAGTCAAGCATTTGGTTAACTTTTCTCCCGTCGGGAGTGCGCCGTTCCCGGGAGAAGACCCTCGAAGGCCAGGTCACCGCCGGTCGAGCCGTGCCCCCAAAGGTGTTGCAGAGACAGCTGGAACCCAAGACCCGTTGGCGCGGGAGTCGCCGTGCGCGCCCCGTGGGCGCTCCTGCACGCCGTCTACCGCGTGGCACGGAGGTGCGCGAGGCGCCGCTGCTTCTTCAGGGCGGACCGCGCCGCATCGGGGACGAGGTCGTCGCCGCCTGGACCCGGTGGGAGGAAGCCGGCCGACCGGACCGCTACGAATACGGGATCACCGTCACCCCTGATGAGTAGTGGGCATGGCAGGGCGGCCCGCAAGGGGGCCCCACTCGGTGACGGCGCATCCGGCGTCCCCGCGGGCGACGGCCTCCGTTCCCCTGACAGTGCTGCGGCTGACAGTGCTGCGGCGGCCGTCCTCGACCACGGTTGCGGAAAACCCTCAGGCTCCGTGCTCCCGGGCCGCCGCGATACCCGCCCGTACCGCTTCCAGCAGGGCTTCCAGGCCCTGCGCCCGCTGCCATTCCTCGGCCGAGTGGTGCCACGTGTGCTGCGTCGCCGGGGCTTCGGGCGGACCGGCGACGATCTCGACGGTCCGCCTCCCCTTCCGGTCGGGGCCCGTGACCCGCAGGTCCATGTTCCGGATGTGGAACCGCTTCGGACAGCTGCCGAAGACCTCCAGGATCCGGCCGTCGAACGTGTAGAACTCTCTGCCTGCCCTGGCCGTGGTCTCGTCGGTCATGCGGTGACGCTACAGGCGGGGACCGGCGGCTGCCAGGAGCGGCGGCCACGCAAATTCACATGACAGCTGCGGCCGGCTCCGCGATCCTTTGCCGGTGGCCACGGAACCGGATCTTCTCCGTCTGAGCATCGTCTGCCCACCGCCCGGCGAGGGCGGCGTGGAGGTCCGACCGTTCGTCAGTGGCCGGGATCTCCTGGCCGACCTGTCCCTCCGTAGCAGGGAATCAGGCGGCCCCCCGTTCGTGGGATCAGGCCCCCGGTATCTCCTGGGCCGGGGCGGGCCGTTGCATGCCACCGGAACTCCCCACGAGGTTCGGCTCGCTCGATCCGGATGCGGCTTTGAGCGGTGCTGCAGTGCTCTGTACGTGACGGTCACGCGCGACGAGGAGCATGTCGTCTGGGCGGGCTGGCGCGACCCGGTCGAGCGGGGCTTCGACCTGCCGGAGTTTCGGTTCGCCGCGGATCAGTACGAGGCCGAGGTCCTGCGAGCCGAGGAGGACCGCGGCTGGGAGTGGCCGGCGGCAGTGGTCGCGACGCTGCTGGAGGCGGGGCTGAGGGGACGCGAGGACTGGCTCGCCAGGTGGGAGTGCGAGGTGGAGGCGGTCTGGGCCTTCCGCGGGGAACCCGATCGGATCGACGTCGTCCTTCGGCATCCCCCTGGCCGGGACGAGACGGATCTGCCTTGGGCCCAGTTCCTGATGACCCTGCCGATCTCCGCGGACGACCCGTCGGACCAGGCCGAGCACCTTGAAGCGCAGCTGACCGCAGGCGATCCCCGTGCCACCGCCGAGCTCTGCGGAGGCTACCGGCCAGAGCAAGTGGGCTACCCGTGGCCGTAGCCGGCCGACCCGCTGTTCATGTGAACGGCAGGAAGAGGCGAGGCTGGGCGTCCTTCTGCCGTGCCGGACACTCCCCGTGCTCGGTCGGCGCCTGAAGACGCGGCCGCGGGGTGCCGGGGTCGCGGGGAGGGGCTTCGCCGGGGTGACGGCCACGACCTGCTCTATCGTTCCCGTACGGATGGGGTGGGACGGGTGAGCGGCCGTGGGCCGGGAAGGGGCGTGCGGTGTCGGGGAGTTCGGGCCGGACGGTCACGGTGTTGGGCGGCGGGGTGGCCGGGCTGACGGCGGCCATGGAGCTGGCGGAGCGCGGCTTCGAGGTGACCGTGGTGGAGCCCTCCGGGTGGGGCGGGAAGGCCCGGAGTGCCTCGGTTCCCGGCACGGGTACCGGCGGGCGGCTCGACCTGCCCAGCGAGCACGGGTTCCGGTTCTTCCCCGGCTTCTACCGGAGCCTGCCGGACACGATGCGGCGGATCCCCCTCCCGGGCTCGCTCTCGGGCGTGGAGGGCAACCTGCGGGAGGCGCCGCAGATGCTGTCCGCCCGGTCGGGGAGGATCGGGGAGACGGTCGTCGACGTGTCCCTGGCCGCCGGTCCGAGGACGCCCCTGCAGATCCTGAAGGCCCGGGGCATGAAGCTGGGCGCCGAGGGGGAGCTGAACGAGGAACTGCTGTACTTCGCCAACCGGTTGCTGGTCTACATGACCAGCAGCGCGCAGCGGCGGCTGGGGCAGTGGGAGCAGATGTCGTGGTGGGACTTCACCGCCGCCGACGGCGCCTCCGAGGAGTACCGGAAGGTGTGCGTCGTCGGGGCGACCCGTACGGTCGTGGCGGCCAGGGCGGAGGTGTGCAGCGCGCACACCGTCGGGGGGTTCCTGGAGGCCTTCGGCTACGGCTTCCTCGGCCGGGGCGAGGCCCAGGCCGCCGACCGGGTCCTGAACGCCCCGACCAGCACCGCCTGGATCGACCCCTGGGTGCGGCACCTGGAGCGGCTGGGGGTGCGGCTCGAACTCGGTTGGCAGGTGGAGCGCCTGACGGTGCGGGGCCGCGCCGTCGTCGGCGCCGTCCTGCGCGGCCCGGGCGGTCGGCGGCGGGAGGCGGCCGCCGACTGGTACGTGTGCGCGCTCCCGGTCGACCGGATCGGGACGCTGCTGGAGCGCGGCCTGGCCGAGGCGGACCCGGAGCTGAAGAAGACGGCGGACCTGCGCACCGACTGGATGGTCGGCCTGCAGTTCTACCTCACCGAGCCCACCCCGATCACCCGCGGCCACGTCATCTACCAGGACTCCCCGTGGGCCCTGACCTCCATCAGCCAGGCGCAGTTCTGGGACACCGACTTCCGCGCCACCTACGGCGACGGGACGGTGGCTGACTGCCTGTCGGTCGACATCTCCTCCTGGGACACCCCCGGCATCCTCTACGGCAAGCCGGCCCGCGACTGCACCCGGGCCGAGGTCGTCGCCGAGGTCTGGGCCCAGCTCGCCGACGCCCTCGACGACGGCCGCCGCCGGACCCTCCACGACGGCCTGCTCCACTCCTGGCACCTGGACCCGGCCGTCAAGAACCTCGACGGCCCCGGTCCCGCGACCAACGACGAGGCCCTGCTGATCAACACCACCGGCTCCTGGGCGCTGCGCCCGCGGGCGCGGACGGCCGCGGTCAACCTGTTCATGGCCGGGGACTTCGTCCGCTGCCCGGTGAACCTGGCCACCATGGAGGGCGCGAACCAGAGCGGCCGGGCGGCGGCGAACGCGCTGCTGGAGGCCGCCGGGCACGGCGCCGAGCCGGCCGTGGTCCACGCCCTGTACGAGCCGCAGGAACTGCGCCGCCTGAAGGAGGTGGACGCCGCGCTCTACCGGCAGGGCCGTGCGCACATCCTCGACACCCCGGCGCCCTGGTCCTCCCGCGCCGGGGGCGACCGGCTCAGTACGAGCGGTTGACGATCAGTTCGCAGAGCGCGTCGAGGTCGGCGACGGCACCGGGCACCGCACCGGGGCCGTCGGCGAGGCTCCGCAGACGGCGCCGGGCCCCGTCCGCGTGCTCGGCGGCGCGCTCCACCGTCCAGCGCCGGCCGCCGGCCTCCTCCACCAGCCGGGCCAGCTCCGCCTCCCCGGCCCGGCCGGGGCCGGCCGGCAGCGCGTAGCGGCGGGCCAGTTCGTCGCCCGCCGCGGTGTTCGAGGCCATCGCGGCGACCACCGGCACCGAGAGCTTGCGCGCCCGCAGGTCCGCGAAGACCGGTTTGCCCGTGACCGCTTCGTCGCCCCAGATCCCCAGCAGGTCGTCCACCAGCTGGAACGCCATGCCCAGGTCGTGTCCGAACGCGGCCAGGGTCTCGACCTGCGCCGGCCCGCCGCCGCCGTGGAGGGCGCCCAGCCGGCAGGCGCAGGAGATCAGCGACGCCGTCTTGCCCGACACCATCTCCAGGCACTCGGACAGCTCGACGCGGGGCGCGGCCTCGAACAGCACGTCCAGGCTCTCACCCACCGCGAGCTGGATGAGCGTGTCCAGCAGGGCCGCCGACGCCTCGCCGGCGACGGCTTCGGCTTCGCCGTCGGGGCCTGCGAGCACCTCGAACGCCAGCATCAGCAGCGCGTCGGCCGACCGGGTCGCCGCGCCCGGCCCGAACACCTCCCAGGCGGCGGCCCGGTGGCGACGGAGCGCATCGCCGTCCAGGACGTCGTCGTACAGCAACGACAGGTTGTGCACCATCTCCACCGCCACGGCGGCGGGCACCGCCCGCTGCGGGTCTCCTCCCACCGCCCGGGCGCAGCCCAGTGCCAGGGCCGCTCGAACGTTCTTGCCGCCGTGCCGCCGGTCCGGGGATCCGTCGCGGGTCCATCCGAACTGGTAGGCCGCCACCTGGCCGACCGCGCCGTCCAACTGCCCGACCCAGCGCCGCAGGTGTGCGTCACAGGTGGCAGCCGCGTCCTTGAGGACCGATTCGGCCCGCGCACGATCCGACAACACCCACCCCTGCCTGCCGGTCCGGCCGCGCCCGGCGACCCGGCCGCCGCCCCACACCTTCGCGGCACCCGGGCGAGCGTACGCGACCATGCCCCCGGGCGGTCCGGCGGGCCCGCCCCGGATCTCCCGGAGTCCGGGACAGCCGTCCGGCCACCCGGTGGCCGGACGGCATCCCGCCCCGGCAAGGACTCTCAGTGTCGTGGTGGCCGTTCTCAGGCCGAGGGCGTGACCGCTGGTGAACAGGCCGGACTGCGGGACGTCGAGCGTGTGAAGGTGCGGCGGTAGGCGGTGGGGGTGGTGTCCAGTGCGCGCCGGAAGTGCAGCCGCAGGTTGGCCGCCGTGCCCAGCCCGCAGTCCCGCGCCACCTGCTCCACCGAGCGGTCCGTGGATTCCAGCAGCTCCCTCGCCCTGCCCAGCCGGGCGTTGAGCATCCACTGCAACGGGGTCGTGCCCGTCTCCTCGGTGAACCGGCGCATGAAGGTGCGCTGCGAGAGGCCCGCGTGCCGGGCGAGCACGCGCAGCGAGAGCGGCTCGCCGAGCCGCTGCAGGGCCCATCCACGGGTACCGGACAGCGACGCCTCGCCGGCCACCGCGACGGGAGCCGGCACGTACTGGGCCTGCCCACCGTCTCGGTGCGGGGCGGCGACCAGACCGCGGGCGATCTGGTTGGCCAGCTCCGCGCCCAGGTCGCGGCGCACGATATGCAGGCACAGGTCGATGCCGCAGCACACCCCGGCCGAGGTGAGCACGTCGCCCTCGTCGACGTAGAGCACGTCGCGGTCGACCGAGACGGCCGGGAAGCTCCGCTCGAACTCGTCGATGTGCTTCCAGTGGGTCGTGGCGTGCAGCCCGTCCAGGACGCCCGCTGCGGCCAGCGCGAAGGCGCCCGTGCAGATCGACACCACGCGCTTGCCTCGGTCGCGGGCTCCGGCCAGTGTCTCGAGCACGGCGTCCGGCACCGGGAGGATCAGGTCGAATCCCGGCACGATCACGGTGTCGGCGGTGCTCACCCGCTCCAGGCCGTCGTCGGCGACCAGGGCGAAACCCGCGCTGGTGGCCACCTTCGGCTGCAACGCGCACAGGGTCATCTCGTAGGGGGTTTCCGGCCGGGTGGTGAAGATCTGCGTCGGGATCGCCAGGTCGAGAGGGGTGACCCCGTCCAGCGCCAGGACCGCGACTCGATGCACTGCCATGGCAGGATTCTAGCGAAGTAAGGAAATTTTGCCTCTCACCAGGTCAGGGCGGTCACGGCCAGGCTGAAGACATGACCGGACCCACCCACGAGGCGACCGCCGACCTGATCACGCTGCCCGGCACACCGCTTGCCGACGCCGTCATGAACCTCATCCGACCGGTGGAAACGCCGTCCGTCTTCAACCACAGCATCCGCAGCTACCTGTTCGCCCGGCTGGTTGCCGGCCGCCTCGGCCTGGTCGTCGGCCACGACTACCAGGACGACCTGTTGTTCGCCGCGTGCGCGATGCACGACCTCGGCGTGGCGTCGGACGGCCCGCACAACCAACGGTTCGAGGTCGAAGGCGCCGACCGGGCCGCCTCATTCCTCATCGACCGCGGATTACCGGCAATCGATGCCGACCAGGTCTGGCAGGCCATCGCCCTCCACACCTCCCCGGGTATCGCAGAACGCCGCGGCACGCTGTGCGTGCTCGTCCGCGAGGGCGTCGCACTCGACTTCGGTGGCCCGATCGGCGCCGCCCACATCGACGCCGTCACCGACGAGCAGGCCGACGCCGTGCACGCCGCCTATCCACGGCTGGACATGATCCGCTCACTCACCGACGCGATCGTCGCGCAGGCCGCGAAAGACCCGAAGAACGCACCCCGGTACACGATCCCCGGCGAATTCCTCCGTGAACGCGAGACCTTCGGCCGGACCCGGCTGGAGCACGCCTGCCGTTCGTCCCGCTGGGGCAACTGACTCCACGGACTCCACGACCGCGTCACCGAAGAACACGACCGAGTCACCAAAGAAAAGGAAGCACCGCAATGACCGTCCACACCGTCGCGATCCCCGAGGACAACGCAGTCTTCGGACAAACCACCAGCGCCTTCGCGAGCTTCGGCTATTCCGCCGCGGTCCGCGCGCACGGCCTCCTGTTCATCGCCGGAACGATCGGTCGCCGCGCCGACGGAACCATCCCGGACACCATCGAAGAGCAGACCGAGATCGCCATCCGGAAGATCGAAGAGATCCTTCGACTGGAGAACCTCGACCCGTCCGCCCTCGTCGACGTCACCAGCTACCACGTCGACATCCGCCGGCACCTGCCCGGCTTCATCGAGGCCAAGCAGCGCCTCGTCAAGGCGCCCTACCCGACCTGGACGATCATCGGGGTCAGCGGCCTCGCCAGCCCGGGACTCCTCGTCGAAATCCGCGCGACCGCCGCGTATCCCGCCGCATCCCGGTAGACCGCCGCTCCTGGGCCGGCGCCCTGGCCCAGGAGCCCGTCGCGACGGACGTGAGGTACTCACGGGACTGCGGCGGCACCGAGGAGACGACGGGACCCTGCCCGGTCTGCAGATGGTGGTCGTAGAACGCCGCCAGCACCGACACCGCGTGGTTGACGGTGGCCGGGGCGTAGCCCGACCTCAGGTACGGCTTGCCGGTGGCGCGTTCAGCGATCCCGGCACGGGCGCATCCGGTCGGCGCCGGTCCCGCGCCGGGTTGTGGCACGTCCGCAGCCACAGGACGAAGTCGCGTACGTCCATGCAACGCGGCCGGTGAGGTGCCGCGGAACCTGCGGATCAACCTCGTCAGCTCCGCTTCCAGGGCCCGCCCCAGTACGGGGCCGGGTCGGGGGGGCGGGGACCGGTGGGTCAGCGGTGGGTGAAGCGGGTGGTGAGGGTGACGGTGGTGAGGCCCTTGATCATTGCGGCTCTGTTCCAGTTCATGCCGAAGTCGTTGCGGTCGACGGTGATCTCGCCGCTGAGGGTCACCTCGTGCGGGCCGGCGGCGGTGGCGCGGGAGGTGAAGGTGAGCGGGCGGGTGGTGCCGAGCACGGTGAGGCTGCCGGTGACCTTGGCGGTTCCGGCGCTGTCGGCGACGACGCGGGTGGCGGTGAAGGTGAACGTCGGATACCTGTCGACGTCGAAGAAGTCCGCGGAGCGCAGGTGGGTGTCGAGTTTGGCCTGCTTGCTGAGGATCGACGCGGCCTCGACGGTCAGTGTGCCGTGCGCGGAGCCGTCGGGGCTGATCTCGCCTTCGCCGCTGAGCTTGGTGAAGGCGGCCCTGATCGTGGCCAGTCCCCACATCGACTTGTGCTTGATCTCCACTGATGACGTGGCCGGGTCCAGGACCCAGGGGCCGGTGCTGAGGTCGGACAGCCTGGTGGAGGGCTGGGTGGGGTCGGTGGTGCGGCGGGTCATGGCGACCGTCTTTCGGGGTGGGGCAGGCAGTGGCGTTCGGGTGGGGTGCGGCGTCGCGGGCTGGTGAGTCGCGGGCTTGCTTCCGCCCGGTGGTGGTGTGGCGGGGCCTGGATTCGGGGGCGTCCGTCGTCGCGGGGGCGGCCCTGCCCCGCCCCCGCGACGACATCAGCGGCGGCGGCGGTGGTGCGGGCCGGGTTCGGTCCGCGCCGTGCCGGTGTACGGCCCGCAGGTGCTGGTCAGGCGGAGAGGCCGGCGGCGAGGGCCTTGGCCTTGGCAGCGGCCTGCTCGTGGGCCTGGGCGCGGGAGGCGTCCGACAGGTCGACCAGGTCGGCCATCGCGGGGACGGTGCGGGCCAGGGTCAGTTCGGGCGTGATGACGTCGACCTTGAGGCCGAGCAGGCCGGTCAGCGCCTTCTCCAGGTAGTTGGCCGCGAACTCGAAGTCCTCGCGCGGGGTGCCGGGCGCGTAGGAGCCGCCGCGGCTGGCGACGACGGTGACGGGCTTGCCCGCGACGGAGGAGTTCTCGCCGCCGGTGCGGCCCATGATGATCACGTGGTCCAGCCATGCCTTGAGGCTGGAGGGGATCGTGAAGTTGTACATGGGGGCGCCGATGAGCACCGCGTCCGCGTTCTCCAGCTCCGCGGCCAGCTCGGTGCGCAGGGCGAAAGCGGCCTTCTGCTCGTCCGTGTGGTCGGCCGGGTCGGCGAAGGCGGCCGTGATGCCGGCAGCGGTGAGGTGCGGCAGCGGCTCGGCCGCGAGGTCGCGGTAGACGACCGTGCCCTCGGGGTGCTGCTCCTCCCATGCCTTGCGGAAGGTGGCCGTGACCTCGCGGGAGGCGGAGCCGTGGGGCAGGGCGGAGGAGTCGAGGTGCAGCAGGGTGGCCATGGAGGGCTCCAGAGCTAGGGGCTGAGGTTTCTTATGTAGCTAGTAATAACATAGCCACTTACTTTTCTAAAGCTACGTAGGTCGAGGGCTACCCTGGTGGCATGGCGAATCACGGCGAGCAGGCATGCAGGAAGGCCGACGAGGGCATTGCGCGCGTCTTCCAGCTCTTCGGCAAGCGGTGGACGGGCCTGATCGTCGTCACCCTGATCCCGGGGCCCGTGTACTTCGCCGATCTTCGGCGGGCCATCCCGGGCATCAGCGAGCGCATGCTCTCGGAGCGGCTCACCGAACTCGGCGAGGCCGGCCTGATCCTGCGAGAGGTGGACGCCGGCCCTCCGCTGCGGGTCTCCTACCGGCTGACCGAAGCGGGCAACGCGTTGGAGCCCGCGTTGGCCGAGCTGGGGCGGTGGGCGGCCACGCACCTGAACGGCGGTGCACCCTGCTCCGGTGGGCCGGAGCGGCTCCCGCTCGACGTGGCCGGCGCGGCCGGCGGTGCGTCGGCGGGGTGACCGCCGGGCCGGTCGCGGGGCCGGCGGCGGAGCGGCTCCGCCGCGTGCCGCACCAAGGACTGCGAGTCCCGCGGCGGCGTGCACGCCGGGTGGCGCCACCGGCGCTTTCCGTCCGGCTTGTGCGAGGTTGCGAGGCTGAGCCCACCTGGGCCGGGGTGGTGTCCGACCCGCGTTTCGCGGCGCGGGTGTGGTGGGTGCGTGTGCGGGGTGGTGCCTGCGGTCACGCTCGGCCGGGCTGCGGGGCGGCGTAGAGGATGCTGCGCGGTCAGGTGCTGGAGCGTGGCGCCCGGATCGTGTGCGGCAGTGATCCGGAAGCGGACGCTCGTGTCGCCGTCGGCGAGGATGCGGCCGGTGAGCGGGATGCGGGTGTGGAGGGCGCCGGTCTGCGCGCCCAGGCCGCTGCTTCAGGTGCGTCGCCGAACCGGAATCAAGGCCCCCGCCGCCGCCGATTTCCGTTCGACTCTCCCGAGGGCCGGGCCCGTTCCGGCACCGAACGGGCCGATCTCGCCCAGTGGCTGACTGTGCGTGCCGACGGTGTTACGCTCCCGAGAGAAGAGAGAGCTGACTCTCACTTGTTGGCCGGGGGCGCCGTTCGTCCGCCCTGGCCTGGACGTGCAGGAGAGGGCGGTTCTGCCGAACGTTCGCTGCTCTTGTGGCCTTTGGCCGGTGAGGAGACACCATGACCGCCCCCGCACCGCAGTTACCCTTCGAGCGCCCCGACGCCCTGGACCTGGCGCCGCTGTTCGCGCGTCTGCGCGAGGAAGGTCCGATCACGCGGGTGACGACACCCGCCGGCGACCCGGCCTGGCTGGTGACCCGCTACGAGGAGGCCCGGGAGGTCCTGGGCGACGCCCGGTTCTCCCGGCTGCGCCCCGATTCCGAGGGCGCGCCGAGGATCTCGGAGTCGGCGCTGCACACGCGCCCCGCCCCCACGCCCGAGGAGGAGGACCGCGAGCACACGCGGATGCGGCGGATGCTGGCGCCCGCGTTCAGCGCTCCGCGGATGCGCCGGCTGGGCGAGAGGATCGGGGAACTCGCCGCATCCTGCCTGGACGCGATGGAGGAGGAGCGCGCGCGGGATCCGGAACGCGCCGTCAACCTGCACGACCACCTGTCGTTCCCGTTGCCGGTGATGGTGATCTGCGAGCTGCTGGGTGTGCCGGTCGCGGACCGGGGCCTGCTGCGCGGCTGGTCGGAGCGGATCGCCGCGCTGTACGGCGGGGCCGACGGCGCCGCGGCCATGGCCGAGTTCGAGGCGTACGTGGCCGGCATCGCCGAGGAGAAGCGGAAGCAGCCGGGGCAGGACGTGATCAGCGACATCCTGGCCGTGCAGGCGGAGGACCCCTCGTTCACCGAGGGGGAGATGACCCGGCTGGCGGTGGGGCTGCTGTTCGCGGGCCACGAGACGACGTCGGCCCGGATCGACCTGGGGGTGCTGTTCCTGCTGAGCGACACCGCCCGGCGGGACCGCTTCGCCGCCGACCCGGACGCGCTGGCCCGCGCCACCGTGGAGGAGGTCCTGCGGATGGCCTCGCCCGGTGGCCTGGGCCTGACCCGCTACGCCCGCGAGGACGTCACCGTCGCGGGGACCGCGATCGCGCGGGGCGAGGCGGTGCTGGTGGCGATCAACGCCGCGAACCGGGACGGGCGGGTGTTCGAGGAGCCGGACACCTTCGACCCGTCGCGTTCCCCCAACGCGCACCTGGCCTTCGGGCACGGCGGCCACTACTGCATCGGCAACGTGCTGGCACGCACCGAGATGCAGGTCGCGCTGACCGCGCTGTTCCGGCGCTTCCCCGACCTGCGGCTGGCGGTGGACGCGCGGAGCCTGCGCGACCACGACGAGCGGCTGGCGGGCGGCCTCAGCGAGGTCCCGGTCCTGTGGTGAACGAGGAACACCCGCGCGAGCGGCCGGTCGCGCGGGTGGAGGCGGACACCTCGCGGTGCGTGTCGTCGGGGCAGTGCGCGGTGACCGCGCCGCTGGTGTTCGACCAGGACGAGGCCGGGCAGGTCGTCGTGCTCGCCGCCGAGCCCGGCGCACGGGCGGCGGAACTGGCCCGCCAGGCGGCCGCCATGTGCCCGGCCTCGGCGATCCGGGTGTATCCGGTGAGCTGATCCGGCGCGCTAGCGGCCGGTGGTGCCGGCCGCCCCCGCAAGGGCGGCCGGCACCCGCCTCGGCGTCAGGGTGTGCGGGTGTGCAGTGCGGGGGCGGGGCAGGGCAGCGGGCGGGCCCCGGCGGGGGTGAGGCCGTCGAGGACCAGGGCCAGGTAGCGGCGCCAGCCGTCCTCGTGGGGTTCCATCGTCCACAGCACCGAGACCAGCATGACGACGACGCGGTGCAGGTCGTCGGGTACGAGGTCGGCGCGGATCACACCTGCGTGCTGACCGCGCGCCAGGAGAGCGTCGAGGGCGGCGAAGAACTCCTGCCCGGTCGCCGGGGTCAGGACGCCGGCGGAGCGGGCGGCGGCCAGCACGTTGTAGTCGCCGGCCACCGATTCCAGTGCCGCTTCCAGGACGCGGGCCAGTCCGGAGGCGGGGTCGGGGTCGTGGGCGGCAGCCTGGATGACGGGGCGGACGTTCTCGCCGAAGCGCTCGTCCAGTACGGCCCGCAGCAGCGCGGCCTTGTCGGGGAAACGGCGGAAGAGCGTGGCGGCCCCGACGCCGGCCCGGCGTGCCACGTCGTCGAGGAGGGCGTCGGGGCCTTGTTCGGTGAAGACCTCCCGGGCAGCCCGGATGATCTTTTCCGCGTTGCGGGCGGCGTCGGCGCGCAGCAGCCGGGGGGAGTCGAGGGCCATTGCGGCAGCCTATCCAAGGGCCGGCGGAACGGCGTCGGACGGTCCGGGGGCGTGGTGGTGTGGGGCAGATGGGGAGAGCGCGCCGGGCGGCGGGGACCGCAGGGCGGGGCGGGGGTCCGGCCGTCGCGCTCCCTCCGTGGTTCAGCCGTCCAGGTGGGTGGGCGCGAACATCCGCAGCAGGGTGGGCAGGACCAGCACGTTGGGGCCCGGGGCGGCGAGTGCGGCGGCCAGGTCCCGTGCGAGGTCGTCGGGTGTGGTCAAGGCGGCCGGGACGCCGAAGGACTCGGCCAGACGGACGAAGTCCGGGCGGGCCAGTTCGGTGGCGGTGGCCTCGCCGAAGGCGCCCGTCATGTACTCGCGCAGGATGCCGTAACCGCCGTCGTCGATGATCAACCAGGTGGCGTTGAGGCCGAGTTGGCGGGCGGTGGCGAGTTCGGCGAGCGAGTACATCGCGCCGCCGTCGCCGGAGACGGCGAGGACCGGGCGGCCGTCCGTGGCCACGGCGGCGCCCAGCGCGGCGGGGTAGCCGTAGCCGAGGCCGCCGGCGCCCTGGGCGGAGTGCATCGCCCCGGGGCGGCGGGCGTCGAAGGCGGACCAGGCCCAGTAGCCGAGGATCGTCATGTCGAAGAAGACCGGCGAGTCGTCCGGTAGCGCGTGGCGAACGGATGCCAGCAAGTCCTGTTCGAGTTCCAGCCCCTGGCCGTCGATCCGCTCCTGGACGCGCTTGAGCAGTTCGGCGGCCACCGCCTCGGCCCGTCCGTCCGGTACGGCGGCCGGTACCGAGTCGGAGAGGGCGGCCAGGGCGAGGCGGGCGTCGGCGTGGATGCCGAAGGCCGGGTGGTTGGCCTCCAGCTTGCCCGCGTCGGCCTCGATCTGGATGATCCGGCCGCGCGGCGCCATGGTGTGGTAGTTGCTGGACAGTTCGCCCAGGCCGGAGCCGACGACGAGCAGGACGTCGGCGTCCTCCAGCAGGTCGGTGGTGTGGCGGTCCTCCAGCCAGGACCGCAGCGACAGCGGGTGCTCCCAGGGGAAGGCCCCCTTGGCGCCGAAGGTGCAGGCCACCGGGGCCCGCAACAGCTCGGCCAGCCGCAGCAGTTCGTCACCGGCTCCGGCCCGGACCACACCGCCTCCGGCCAGGATCACCGGGCGTTCGGCCTCGGCCAGCAGCACCGCGGCCTCGGCGATCAGCTCCGGGCGGGGGATCGGCGGCCGGGGTTCGGCGCGCAGCCCGGTGACCGGCGGTACGGTCACTGGCGCGAGCAGGATGTCCTGCGGGATCTCCACCCACACCGGCCCGTACGGCGCGCTCAGCGCCGACTCCCAGGCGGCGGCCAGCGCGGAGGGGATCTGCGCGGGGGTGCGGGCGGTGTGCACGGACTTCACCACGTCGCGGAAGCTGGCCTGCTGGTCGACGAGTTCGTGCAGATAGCCGCGCCGTCGCCCACCCAGTCCGGCCGAGGGGATCTGGCTGGAGACGGCGAGCACCGGCACCGAGGCGGCGGCGGCCTCCTGGAGCGCGGCCAGCGAGGTGAGCGCGCCGGGCCCGGTGGACAGGAACAGCGGGGCGACCGTCCCGGCGGTGCGGGCGTAGCCGTCGGCGGCGAAGCCGGCGTTGTTCTCCACCCGCAACCCCACGTACCGCAGGTCGGAGCGGCGCAGCGCGTCGAACAGGCCGAGGGCGTGCTGGCCGGGCAGGCCGAAGACGCAGCGGGCGCCGAGCGTGGCGAGCGACTCGACCACCAGGTCGCCGCCGTTGCGGAGGTATGTCATGCGCGCACCTCGCCGGTGGCGTCGTGGGACTCCGTGCGGGTGGCGGCGGGGCCGTCGGGGCGTCCGTCGGTGCGTCCGTCCGGGCGGACGTCGGTGCGGTCGCCCGCGCCGGCTCGCGGACCTGGCTCCGTCCGTTCGCTCGCGATCTGGCGGGCCATCAACGTCGTCAGCTCGTAGGCGGTGTGCGAGGCGGCCACGGCGGTGATCTCGGCGTGGTCGTACGCGGGTGCGACCTCGACCACGTCGGCGGAGACCAGGTGGCAGCCGCTCAGGCCGCGGAGGATCTCCAGCAGTTCGCGCGAGGTGAGTCCGCCGGCCTCGGGGGTGCCGGTGCCGGGGGCGTGCGCCGGGTCGAGCACGTCGATGTCGATGGAGATGTACAGGGGGCGGTCGCCGACCCGCTCGCGCAGCTGCTGGGCGACCTCGTCCACGCCGCGCCGCAGGACGTCGGCGGAGGTGACGATGCCGAAGCCGAGCTTCTCGTCGTCGGTGAGGTCCTGCTTGCCGTAGAGCGGCCCGCGGGTGCCGACGTGGGAGAGTGCGGAGGTGTCCAGGATTCCCTCCTCGACGGCCCGGCGGAACGGTGTGCCGTGGGTGTACTCGGCGCCGAAGTAGGTGTCCCAGGTGTCCAGGTGGGCGTCGAAGTGCAGCAGCGCGACCGGCCCGTGCCGGCGGGCCACGGCGCGCAGCAGCGGGAGCGCGATGGTGTGGTCGCCGCCGAGGGTCATCAGCCGGGCGCCGGTGTCCAGCAGTTCGCCGGCGGCCGCCTCGACGGTGTCGACCGCCTCGTGGATGTCGAACGGGTTGGCGGCGATGTCCCCGGCGTCGGCGACCTGGGCGAGCGCGAACGGCGAGGCGCCCTGGGCCGGGTTGTAGGGGCGCAGCAGCCGGCTGGCCTCGCGGATCGCGTTGCCGCCGAAGCGGGCGCCGGGCCGGTAGGAGACGCCGGTGTCGAAGGGCACGCCGACGACCGCGACGTCCGCGCGCGGCACCTGGTCGATCCGGGGCAGGCGGGCGAAGGTGGCGGGCCCGGCGTAGCGCGGTACGCGGGAGGAGTCGGTGGGGCCGAGGGGGCTGTGGGGGGCGTGGGGGTCGGGGGCGGTGCTCATGGCTGCTCCTGTCGGGCGGGGCGGGGCGGGGCGGCGTCAGGGCGAAGTCGGGGAGTCGGCGTCGAGGTGTCGGCGCGTGGGCGTTGCGCCGGGTCGACGGGGTCAGTTCGCGTGGTCGGGGGCGATCCGGTCGGCGAGGCGCAGGAGAGCCGCCCAGGCCAGCTCGCCGGCCCGGTCGTCCTGGAGGTCGGAGCCGTGCTCCTGGCCGGTCAGCTGGCGGGCGGTGAGCTCGGCGGTCTCGCGGGACGGCAGGACGAGCGGGCCGCCGCCGGCCTGGGCGGCGATCTGGATCTCGCAGGCCTTGTCCAGGTAGTACATCCGCAGGAAGGCCTCGCCCGGTGTGCGGCCGACGGTCAGCAGGCCGTGGTTGCGCAGGATCAGCGCCGGGTGCCCGCCGAGGTCGGCGACCAGTCGTTCCTGCTCGGCCAGGTTGAGCGCGACGCCCTCGTAGTCGTGGTAGCCGACCCGGTCGTGGAACTCCATCGAGATCTGGTTGAGGGGCAGCAGCCCGTCCCGCTGGGCGGCGACCGCGCAGCCCGCCCGGGTGTGCGTGTGCAGCACGCAGTGGGCGTCCTGGCGGGCCGCGTGGACGGCGCTGTGGATCACGAAGCCCGCCGGGTTGACCAGATGGGGGGTCGGCTCCACCGGGTTCCCGGCCAGGTCGATCTTGACCAGGTCGGAGGCGGTGATCTCCTCGAACAGCAGGCCGTACGGGTTGATCAGGAAGTGCTGCTCGGGGCCGGGGACGCGGACCGAGATGTGGGTGAAGATCAGGTCGGTCATCCGGAAGTGGGCGACCAGCCGGTACACGGCGGCGAGTTCGCGGCGCAGCCGGGCCTCGGTCGGTGCCGTTGGTGCGGTCGGTACGGACGCAGTGGGCGGGACGGTCGGTGCGGCGGGCAGGCCCATGAGGCTTCCTCTCAGAGTGCGGCGGCCGGGGCGGTGGCGGCGGGAGCGGCCGGAGTCTCGGCCTGCCCGGCGAGCCGGCCGCGCCAGTGCTCCAGCACGGTGGCATCGGTCGGGCGGGTGGCCAGGCTGACGGTCAGGTAGGCGACCAGGCTCACGGCGAGGCCGAAGTAGATCGGCTCGTTGGCGAGGACACCCTTGGCGGCCATCAGCGCGATCACGGTGCCGCCGCCCGCGACCATCGCGGCGAGCGCGCCCGGCAGGTTGCCGCGCCGCCAGACCAGCCCGCCCAGGATCGGCACCAGCAGACCGCCGACCAACAGGTTGTACGCGACGGTGAGCGCCGAGATCACGTCGTCCAAGACGCAGGCGACGCTGATCGACAAGACGCCGAGGGCCACGATCGCCAGCCGGTTGGACCGCACCTCGTCATGGTCCGTGGCCGCGGTGCCCGACCCTCCCCGGCCGACGAGCGTGCGTACCCGGGCCCAGATGTCGTTGTTGGCCACGGTGGCGGAGGCGATCAGCGCGCCGCTCGCGGTCGACATCATCGCGGACAGCGCCGCCGCCAGGACCAGGCCGCGCACCCCGGCCGGCAGCGTGTCCTTCACGATGGTCGCGAACGCGCTGTCGGGGCTGGCCAGTTGGGGGTAGAGCGCCTTGGTGGCCATCCCGATCACCGCGCCGGCGACGGCGTACGCCAGGCAGTAGGCGCCGGCCACCGTGCCGCCGTACGTGGCCACCCGGTCGGTGCGGGCGGTGAACACCCGCTGCCAGATGTCCTGGCCGATCAGCATGCCGAAGGTGTAGATCAGCACGTAGGTGAAGATGGTGTCGCCGCCGATCGAGCCGAACGAGAAGTAGCCGGACGGCAGTTCGGCCTTCAGTCGGGCGATGCCGCCAGCCTTCACGACGGCGACGGGCAGCAGCAGGAACAGCACCCCGATGCTCTTCACCACGAACTGCACCATGTCGGTGAGGGTGATCGACCACATGCCCCCGAGCGCCGAGTAGCCGACCACGATGGTGCCGCCGATCACCACGGCCGCCCAGCGGGGCACGTCGAACAGCACGTCGAAGACGCTGGCGTAGGCGATCGTCGAAGTCACCGCCAGCATCAGGGTGTAGACCCACATGACCACGCCGGAGATCACGCTCGCCGCCCCGCCGTAGCGCAGCGACAGCATCTCGGCCACGGTGTACACCCGCAGTCGGGCGATCCGGGCGGAGAAGAGGATGCTCAGCGCCAGCAGGCCGAGCCCGATGGCGAACACCATCCAGGCGCCCGACAGGCCGTAGGAGTAGCCGAGCCGCACGCCGCCGATGGTGGACGCGCCGCCGAGCACGACGGCGGCCATCGTCCCCGTGTACAGCACCGGGCCCAGACGGCGGCCCGCGACGAGGAAGTCCGCCTTCGAGGAGGCGCGCCGCTTGCCCCACCAGCCGACGCCGACGATGCCCAACAGATAGCCGATCATCACGACGTAGTCGAGGGTCATGGGGGGTCCTCCGATCCGGCCGGACGCGCTGGGGGAGCGGGCCGGGCCAGGGCTGTGGGTGGGGGAGCAGGCGGGGCAGCGGGCGGGGCAGCGGGCGGGACTGGCAGGGCGCACAGGAAAGGCGGGGAACGGGGGGCGAGCCGGGGGCGCCCGAAGGAAAACGCCGTGCGCTGAACCTAAACCGCCCCACCTGGCCTGCAGAAGTATCGGATTCATCCAATATCGTGGTGTCAGATGTGCAAAACCTCCGACGAAAGGCCGCCGGCGTGCCCGACCCAGCCCCCGCTCCCGCCTCCGGCAGCCCCGCCATCCCGCTGACCGTCCTGCTCGCCGACCCCGTGCTCGGACTGCGCCGGATCGCCGGACCGGCCGACGACCGGCTGATCGGCACCGTCGGCACCACCGAGGTCGAGAACCCCGGCCCCTACCTGCTCGGCGGTGAACTGCTGCTCACCGCCGGAGTCCGCCTTCCGCAGGACGCCGAGGGCATCGACGCCTACGTGCGCTGCGTCGTCGAAGCGGGCGCCGCCGCACTCGGCTTCGGCGTCGCACCGGTCTACGACGAGGTGCCGGCCGACCTGGTCGCCGCCTGCGACCGGCACGGCCTGCCCCTGCTGCGGGTGCCCGACGGCACCCCGTTCGTCGCCGTCGGCCGGGCCGCCTACTCGGCGATGGCCGAGGCCGTCCACCGCGGCCTGCGGCAGATCTCCGAAGCCCAGTCCGCACTCGCCTCCGCGGCCGCCCGCCCCGACGCGCTGCGCGCGGTCGTCCAGCAACTCGCCGTGCACCTGGGCGGTTGGACGGCACTGCTGGACGGGCGCGGCGTCGAACTGTTCAGCGCCGGAGCGCGCCCGCCCGTGCCGGTCCTGGCCGAACTGAGCGCCCTCGCGGAACGGACCACCGCGCGCGCCGCAGGCCGCGCCCAGCCTCCGACCGCCGCCGCCCAGCACCACGCCGGGCGGCACCTGACCGTGCGGACCCTGCCCGGCTCGGACGGTTCCGGCGGCCCGCTCACGCTCGTCACCGCCGCCGAGGAACCGCCGACCGCCGTCCACCGGTCCGTGGCCGGGGTGGCCGTGGTGCTGCTCTCGCTGCTCACCAGCCCGCGGCACGCGCTCGGCACGGACGCCCGCAGCGCGGGAGCCCTGGTGCGGCTCCTGCTCGGCGCCGCACCGGAGGAGGCGGCCGCCACCCTGCTGCCGCCCGACGGCGCCTGGGTGGTCGTGCACGGCCGGCTGACCGGCCGGGCGGGCGGCGGCGGGGAGGCCGTCCAACTCGCCGCCCTCGGCACCGCCCTCGGCACACCGCACCTGCACCTGGACGGGACCTGGCTGCGGGCGCTGCTGCCCGGCTCGGCGGCTCCGGACCGGGTCGTGGACACCGAATCCGCCGCCCGGCTCGGCTGGACGCTCGGCGTCAGCGCGCCCGCCCCCACGGCGGAGCTGAGGATCGCCGACGCCCAGGCCGACCGGGCCCTGCGTCACGCGCTGGCCACCGGTGCCGCCGCCGTCCACCACCGCGAGGCCGTCGGGCCGAGCGTCCACACCCTGGTCGCCCCCGAGGACGCCGCCGCCCTCGCCCGCAGCACCTTCGCCCCGCTGACCGCCGCGGGCACCCCCGGGCCGGCCGTGCTCCGGGAGACCCTACGCACCTGGCTCGCCCTGCACGGCAGCTGGGACCGCACCGCGGCGGCGCTCCAGCTCCACCGCAACACCGTGCGCCAACGCATCGCCCGGGTCGGCGAGTTGCTCGCCGTCGACCTCGGCGACGCGGAGGTCCGGATGGAACTCTGGTTCGCCCTGCGCTGGCTCCCGCCCGGCGCGAACTGACCACGGGCCGCCGGCGCCGTCCGGCGGCGAGACGTGCGTGCGGGGCCCGGTCAACGGCGGGCCAACACGGCGACCTCCCAGCCGAAGCCCACCACCAGCCGGCCATCCGGCGCCACGGCCACCGTGCAGACCGGCATCGGGAACACCAGCTCCGGCCCGACCTGCTGGCCCGTGGTCAGATCCCCGCCTGCACATGGGCAGCGCACCGCCAGGACGCGAGCGCCGGCACACGAACACGAAGCGTCACGTTGGCGCAGGCCCCCTGCCGGGCGTCAGCCGAGGGTGGTGTCGAGGAAGGCGTGCCAGGCGGCGTGGACGCGGGCGGCGTGGTTCCCGCCACCCTCGTCGCCGTCCCCGTCCCCGTCCCCGTCCCTGCTCCCGCTCCCGCCCCCGCCGCCGTCGGCGAGGAGGTCCAGCAGCAGGCCGCGGAGGACGGCCAGCACCACGGTGGGATTCGCGCCGGTGCCGTCCAGGACGCGCTCCAGCGGCGGCAGCCACTCGTCCAGCGAGGCGGTGCCGAAGTCCAGCCAGGGCCCGGAGCCGCCGAAGGCGCGGACGTACCCCTCGAAGAACAGGTGTAGCGCGCCCCGGTGTTCGGGCTTCGTCAGCCACTCCCAGAGCAGTTCGAGGGTCTCGCGGGCGTCGCCGCCCTCGGCCTCGCAGCGCTCCAGCAGCGCGAGTTGCTCGGCCCGACCGACCGCCAGAACCTCCCGGACCAACTGCTCCTTCGACCCGAACAGGTACAGCAGCACCCGCGGGCTGGAGCCGATCTCGGCCGCCAGCGGGCGCAGCGAGAGGTCGGACACGTTGTGCTCGGCGACGTAGCGGACGGTCGCGGCGAGGATCTCCTCGCGGCGCCGCGACGGGCGGGAGCGCGCATCGGCGGGGGTGGGGGTGGACACGTGGTCTATCGTTCCACTGAAACGACTGTTTCAGTGGAAGTGTCCTCCTGGAAGGGATGCCAGCATGGCCGCCACCGCACCCGGATCCGCGACCGTCCGCGAGGCCGTCCGCCCCGGAGACCTCGGCACCGTCGCCGCCCTGCACGGTGTCCTCTACGCCCGCGAGTACGGCACGGACGAGACCATGGAGGCCTATGTCGCCGCCGGGATGGCCGAGTTGGTCCTCGCCCGGGCCCGCGAGGGCGGTGCGGCGCCCGGTCGTCTGTGGGTCGCCGAGCTCGACGGCCGCGTGGTCGGCGCCGCCGGCCTCGTCCGGGCGGACGAGCGCCCGGGCTGGGGCCAGCTGCGGTGGGTGCTCCTCGACCCGGTCGCCCGGGGCCGGGGCCTGGGCGGCCGGCTGCTGGACACCGCCCTGGACGAGGCCCGCGCCCGTTCGTACGAGGGCGTGCTGCTGTGGACCATCGCGGGCCTCGACGCAGCCCACCACCTGTACGCGAAGGCCGGTTTCGAGCTCACCGTCTCCCGTTCCGCCCGCAAGTTCGGCCTGGACACGGTCGAGCAGCGGATGGACCTGCGGCTCTGAGCGAGCGTCTGGCATAGGCGACTGGCACCCTTCCATCTTCCGCTCTTCAGGGCTTCAGGGTTTCGGGCCGAGGGAGCCACTCGCCCGGCAGAGCTCCGCGTACCGTCCGGCGCGGGCGAGAAGGTCCGCGTGCGTGCCCGACTCGACGACCCGGCCGCCGTCCAGAACGATGATCCGGTCGGCATGCCGGACGGTGGACAACCGGTGGGCGATCGTGATCGTGGTACGGCCCACGGAGAGCGCGTCAAGCGCTCGTTGGACCGCCTTCTCGGTGATCGTGTCCAGCGCGCTGGTGGCCTCGTCCAGGACGAGGACCGGCGGATTCCTCAGCATGGTTCGGGCGATCGCCAGGCGCTGTTTCTCGCCGCCGGAGAACCGGTACCCGCGCTCGCCCACGATGGTGTCGTACCCCTTCGGCAGGCTTTCGATCAGTTCATGGATCTGAGCGGCTTCGGCGGCGGCCGCCAGCTCACGCGCCGTCGCTCCGGGCTTGGCGAACCGCAGGTTGTCGGCCACGGTCGTGTGGAAGAGATGGGTGTCCTGCAAGACGATGCCGACCGTCTCGGCAAGGGTGGCGAAGCTGAGGTCACGGATGTCGACGCCGTCGATGGTGATCCGACCGCCCGTGACGTCGTAGAGGCGCGGAACCAGATGGCCGAGGGTGGTCTTGCCCGCGCCGGTGGCGCCGATGACCGCCAGCTTCTCGCCGGCCGGTAGGTCGAAGTCCACGCCCTGGAGGACGGGCCCCGAAGCCGGGTAGGAGAAGCTCACTTGCTCGAAGCGGACGTGTCCGTGGCGCCCGGCGAGCGGAACGGGATCCCTGGGCTCCGCGATGTCGACCTCGAGGTCCAGGTACTCGAAGACCCGGTCGAACAGGACCATGGAGCTCTGGATGCCGATGCCGGTCTGCAACAGGGTCATGACCGGCCCGAAGAGGCCCTGTTGGAGAGCGGTGAACGCGACGACGGTACCCACGGATATGGTCGGGCCACCGTGCCCACCGACGATTCCGGCCGTCCAGTAGAACGCTATCGGCATCGCGGCCACGATGATCGAGATGATGGACTGGCGCCATCGCCCGGCCATCGAGGACCGGACGGTCAGATCCGCGAGGTCCCGCGACCGCCCCGCGAACTCCTTGACGAGCGTGTCGGTGCGCCCCATCGTGCGGCCCAGCAGGAAGCCGCTGACCGACAGCGACTCCTCGATCAGGCTGAACATCACGGCGATCAGGCTCTGTTGCTGCTCGACGATCCCGCGCCGCTCCGCGCCGACCCTGCGGCTGATCCCGACGAAGAACGGGAGCACCCCGAGGGACACGGCCGTCAACTGCCAGTTCAGGGAGAGCATCGCCAGCAACGTGGCCACCACCGTGGTGGCACTGGCGACGATCGTGGCGGCCGCGCCGGTCACCGTCGACTGCATGGCTCCGATGTCATTGGCGATCCGGGACTGCACCTCGCCCGTGCGGGTCGCCGTGAAGAAGGACAGGGACATCCGCTGCAGATGCGTGTAGACCGCGGTGCGCAGGTCGTCCATCACCCGCTGCCCCAGCGTGACCAACAGGTAGGCCTGGAGCACTCCGGCGGACGTGCTGGCCACCACCAGGGCGAACATCCCGGCGGCCAGCCCGGTCAGCAGTCCGAGCCGGCCCTGGGGCAACGCGACGTCGAAGATCTGCCGCAGCATGAACGGCGGTGCGATTGCGGCCAGCGATCCGGCGGCCACCAGCAGCAGCACGGCGCCGAGCCGGAGCCGGTGCGGCACGAACAGGCCCATGGCCCTGACCAGTGGTGCGTGCCGCCTGTTCTTCCGTTCTCCGGCCAAGGGGCTCCTCCCTTCTCTCAGTCGGGCGCGTCCGCCCGGTGCCCCGGCCCGCGGGCCGGGGCACCGGGCGGATCCGTGTGAGTCGCCGGGCAGGGCCGTGCGGCGCCGGCC